>CAZGRF010000013.1:0-19110 GCA_964527825.1 uncultured Pirellulales bacterium | reverse complement strand
CTCGGCCGGCAGAGCGGCTGGAGCCTGCGGTGCTTCTTCGCTGAGCATGGTGATATCCGTGGCGTAATCGGGGTGGGACAGCGAGAAGATCTTTTTGAACGCGAGCTTGGTCTTGTCGCGCAGCAGGTCCAGGACGTAGAACTCATTGACATTCTTCAAGGCGCTGTTTCTGGCCTCATCGTCGAGAGCCAGGACCTCATCGGAGCTGAAATCCTGGATGATGTCAAACTTCCAGGGCACGTTTTCCGCCTTTTCCAGCGGCAGTTTGTAGAATTTGCGATTGTAGATTTCGCAGCTTAGGATCCTCGGGGCCGGCAGGGCGATGCCTATCTTCTTCTGCGCGTCGTCAACAGCGTAGTCCAGCCGGTCCAGGTCGAAGCCGACCTTCAGCTTGGCGGTGTATCTGAGCAGTCCCCTCTTCCAGCGAACCGTGATCAGGCTGGTTTTCTTCTCCTTGATTTCCGCGACGCCCTCGGTGATGTACTCCAGGACAGCCAACTCGGCGATGGCCTGGATCGACCGGATTAGAGAAGTCGTGGTCGTCGATTTAGTTTTTGTGGACCGGCCGGCCAGCTTCCGGCCCACGAGAAACGCCAAAACGGCCGCGGCCACCGCCGCCGCAAGGTAGAGAACGTGGTGCAGCATGATGTCGGTCCTTACTTGCCGCCCGGGGACGGGCGAGATCATCCCCGCCCGAATCCAACCTGAGGTCTTGCGCTCGATGTAGCGCAAACCTCGTCTCAGACGATACTTAATATGTTAGTCGCCGTCAAAGGCAAAGTATTTCCGCCTTGCGGCCGTCGCTGGTCGGGTGGTGGGATGTGGTGTGCCCGGGGGGGAACATGGATCTCAATCCGCCTGTCTGAGCAAACGCCGCGCGGGAAGGCGCTGGCGTCTGTTGCCGTCATACCGGACCCTCTGTTCCGGGCGTCAATACGTCGCCAACGCGTTCTTATGGGGCCCTGTTGCGAGCTCGTAGAAAGCGGCCGTTTTTCTTCAACCCGCTCCATTTCCGCGCCGATAATACGGGTGAACGCTGTGAAACGTTATGCTAAAGGAGATGGAACATGGGGATTCAGAACTGGTCGGAAGACATCATTCTTGTCGATCTGCCGCCGGAGCCCGAACTGGGTGACGAGCTCAAGACGGCCACCGAGATGGTCCGTGACCGAGGTGATTGTGAGATGGTCATTGACTTCTCGAATGTCGATATCATCACCTCCTCAAGCCTGTCGAAGCTGCTGAAGTTGCGCAAGCTTATGGGTGACTGTGGGCATCGCCTTGTCTTCTGCAGTGTGGCGCCCGCGACGAAGGGCATTTTTACCATCACCGGGCTTGACGGGATATTCGAAATCGTAGACGATAAGTTTGTCGCTTTAGCCAGCTTGCAGATGGTCGGTTAGTCGACCGTGAGTCGGTCGTTAAGCCGCGGAGAATTGCAGGGGGCGGCACAGGCAAGCCTGCGGCTGTGCAGAAAGCTATTATGTCGGCTCCCCTGTGGAGCGGGTCACGAAGATCGCTCACGCGAGCGATACTCGTCATCTGCTCGCAGGCAGCTTGGAAGAAGGTCCGTAGCGCCGAGTGTCTCGGCATGAGACGTGCGGTGGTATGAGGTCAAATGGACGAAGGCGCACTGCACCAGGTTGAGCAGATTCTTGGACACAAGTCCTCTGATGGTGTTCTTCTCGCGAAGGCCTTCACGCATTCATCCGCGGTGGACAACCGCCTTGACAGCAACGAGCGGCTGGAGTTCCTCGGTGACGCGATTCTCTCGACCGTGATCTGCCAACGGCTGTTCGAGATGTTCAGCGATTACACCGAGGGCGAGCTGACAAAAATGAAAAGTATGCTGGTTTCTCGCGGGACGTGCGCGAAAATAGCACGCCGTCTGGGATTGCCGAAATACCTGACTGTGGGCAAGGGGATGGTCTCCAACAAGGCCCTGCCGATGTCGCTGGCCGCCGGCCTGCTGGAGGCGGTCATTGCGGCCATTTGCATTGACAGCGGTTTCGAGGCCGCCCGCGAGTTCATTCTCGCGAACTACTCAGATCTCATAGAGCAGGTTGATTCCGAGGAGGCACACGGAAACTACAAGTCCCTCCTGCAGCAGCATGCCCAGGAACAGTTTTGCATGCCGCCGGTCTACGTGCTGCTTGACGAGAAGGGGCCCGATCACAACAAGTGCTTCGAGTCCGAGGTGGTGATCGACCAACGGCATTTTCCCAGCGCCTGGGGTCCAAACAAGAAGGAGGCGGAACAGAAGGCCGCGTACAACGCCCTTGTCGAACTGGGGGTGCTCCGCAACTCTGCCGAGGAGGTCAGCAGCTAGAAGCTGGGCCCGCCCAAGAGGCCGGGCAATTGCTCCGTCACGAACCAGGCGACCACCTGTATGACCAGCGTCGCGACGGCCATGAACACAATGATGGACCCGAACAGGACGGCCGTTTCCCTGAGAAACGGCTTCCATCGGATGGCGTGGACCTTTGTGGCTTTGTAAACAATGGCAATGGCCGCCACCAGAGGCAGCAGCCACAGCATTGACATGGCCGTCGTATCGATCCTTATCGGAGTCGTGAAGCTGCCCAGTAGAACCCAGGTCTCTGCTGTCATCCTAAGCACGCGTCTTTTCCACACTCTGTAGATGCGCCAAGTAGATGGCATTGACGATGCACAGTAGGTTCAACAACCCTGCGATGCTCGTGTATATCTGGCCGATTTCGTTAGGCCTTCCGTAGACGGGATAGGTGCCCGCCGTGCTAACGCACGCCAGAAGGAACACGGCGGGAGAATTCATCAGTTGGGCGGCGTACCAGGGCTTGGCCCCCACCGGGTCGATGACGCCCACCGAGCCGATATACAAGCCGATGAGGAACGTCAGCACCACCGCCACGAAGATGACGATGGCTTGTCTTCTCTTGTCCAACAAGAAATGCCCCGCACCGGGTACAAGCCAAGCCAGGGACCCGACAACGACCAGAAACAGGGCATGGTTGTCTTTCCACGAGTAGGGCATCAGAACGCATCCTCTGCTGGCGGCGGCACCGTCTTGTCCTGGACCGGCTCAACGCCTTCCTCGATGAACTCGAACTGCATGCGTTGGAGAATATTCTTGGGTGTCAGGTGTGCAATGGCCAAGTTCTGCGCCTCCGTGTACGCCTCGCGACGCAGCAGCAAGCCTTTCATCTGCCGAAACCGCTCTTGGGTGAGGCGCTCAATGGAGATGCTCTTGAGACAATAGAAGCTTTGATTCGGTTTGTACTCCATGACCAGCGGCGTCTGCGGCAGCGAGTTGGCGTCCGGCGGGACCAGCGAATAGAGCTGATCGATGAATTGTTGCTCATTGACCAGCCTCTCGACAAACATCGCGGCCGACGGATTGTTAGCGGTCTGAGCCCTGATTACCGCCAACTGCTGGTTGGAAATCGGCTGGACCGCGACCAGTTGGTCCAGGCGGAAGGCGTTCGGATCGTTGGGCTCAGCCTTGGCTTGCTCGCCGTAGAGCTTGTTGAATTCAGTGACGGCTTGCTCCCAACCGTCTCTGGCGGCCAGTGCGGCGAATTCATCGGCCTTGCTCTTAGCCGTGTCCCAGGCCGCCAGTTTCCGTACGTCGTCAACCACTTCTTCCTTGACCGAATACACATTGTTGGCTTTGTCTTCGGGATCGTCTGCAATCCCCAGGGTCTTTGTGCTGAACGTGACGTCCAAGCTCTCGGGCGGCCCGGCCTGCTTCACATCGACGATGCGGAGGACAGCCATAATCTGTCCCGACAAATCGCTCGCCGTGGCAGCGGCTGGATCCTGGGCCGGGCCGATGCTGCGGTACATCTCCACGGTCGGCGCCGTCATGAGGGTTACGGCATCGTCACCGAGTTCCTCGACCGTGAACAACATCTGGCTGAGGCGAATCGGATTGTAACCGTAGTCTGTCAGAAACAGGTTGCTTAGATGTTTGTCCTGCTGGATATCCGCCGCAGTGAGCAGCCCGGTGCGCCCGCTGTAGAGCGCAAGGTTGTATTTCTGGCCGAGGTCCTGGGCGATCTTGTCATAGTCGCCCGCCTCTTTCTTGAGCTGCTCGAGCGTGGGCTTCTGCTCCCGTGACCTGCCGGTCTCCAAGTCGGCGTCGGCTAAGCTTCGGGCTTCTATCAGGATCTGCTTGGCCTTGGCGGCGATTCGCTCCCTCAGCAGACGAGTGTGTATCGTATCGACGACCTCAGCATAGCTGCGCACCCGCGAAACGCGCGGCGAATTGGGATCGTTCGGATCGCTCGGGATCTTCTCGGTGAAGAGCTGGTCGCGGTTCTGCTGGTAATATTCCTCCGCCTCCTGCGCCGTCGGCGGTTTGGTAATCGACGAAACGTCTTTGAGCTTCAGCGCGATGTACTCCAGTTGGAGGCGAGCGGGCAGCTTGTACCCGAAGCCGTAGGGGTTCGCCTCGCTTACCGCGCCGGCAAAGACGTCCTTGCACTTGTCGAACTGGGCGACGAGGTCTGCTTGGGGTGGCGTCGTCTCCTTGTCGGCGAAAGACGCGGCCTCGATGCGAACGAACTCGACATCCATCGACTCGCCCTCGGCGGCGGCCATGTATCGTATCTGCGAGGTCGTTACGCTTTCCATCGAACAGATCGTCTCGGCGTATTTCAGCACCGCCACGAGCTTGCCGAAAGCTGCCAGGATGTTGTCCTCGGGCACGCCGAAGTGGTCGACCTGGGCCCGCATCACGGTCGCATAGGGTTGCTGGTCAAACAATCGTGGAATCAACTGGCCCAGCCCTTCACCAATGTCCTCGGAGCGGATGTGGAAGCCCGCAGACTCTGCCTCGTTGCGCAGCAGAAGCCAGTAGATGTCGGCCGGCACGGTCCGGTTGTACATCTCGCTGAGCTGCTTGTCGCTGACGCGGTAGCGGTTCTGTTGTACCGTCTGCTTGATGGCCTCCATGATCGGAGTCGCGCCCGCCTGGGTCTGCGTGAATAGTATCTCGCTCAACAGCAGCCCTGTCAAATCCTGGGCCCGGGTCCACCTGTCCAAGCGCAAGGCCTGGAGTATCTCAAGCTCCTGCCTTGCCAGCATGCGGTCGTATGGAGCGATCTTGTGTTGCTTGCCGCCGTACCAGGCCACGGTGTGGTGCATCCCTCCGCTGCCGCGAAGAATATAGCTGAGAGAGGATCCACCGATGAAGCCGACCATCAGCACGATGACCACGACAGCCATGATTTTCGTGTTGTTCTTCCTGAACCACTTGACCAAGTTCATATCTCTGCTCCAAGTCCTGACACGCCCGGCGCGCTGACCTAACCTTCAACGCCTTCGCAGGGGCGAACCGGCGCGAGGCGTGCCTTGTCAGCGCGTCACGTCTTGCCTTTCATACTTCAAGCACTGTCCAATGCAAAACAACCACCAATACTGCAAGCACGCGGCTTTTGCAAGCAAAATAGCACATTCACCACGCCTCCCGCTTCTCGGGTCCGGGAGTCCTGGGCGCCGGCTACGGGCCGGTCACCGGCAGGCCCGGCCCCATATCCGGCGTCTTCTCTGAATTCAGAAGTCATCGCATGATGCGGAATGATCGTTTCTGTTCGAACGGATTGTGGTAGTCAGCCGGGTGGTAGAGCTTGAAGTCAATCGCGCGGATGTATTCTTCGGGGCCGCAATGGCGCACGTTCTCGATCAGAGACGAAATCTGTCTCTGTGAGCGGAAGGCTGCGATAGCCTCAAGCTTGTTCTCGAGGTATGAGGTGGGTGTGCACATCCGTAGCGTCGGTGGGAAAAGGAAGTCGCAATAGACCGCGTAGGTACTGACATAGGGAACCCTGGCCAGTGGCGCGCCGAGCTCAGGCCAGATGTTGCCGCTGGCATGAAACAGGCTGATCATGAACTCATCGTAGACGAACCGATGGTCGGGATGCAGATCGTTACAGGTCGGTACGAAGCATTGGGTCGGCCGGATCCGGCGCAGACAGTGCGTGAAACTGTTTTGCAGGCCCACGAAGCCGGCGATGGCGGGGGGATCGCTCTTTTCCGTCGGGGTGCGTCCGCGGAAGCTATTCAAGCGACAGTCGGGATAGCCCAACCAGGTGACGTTCTTTTTGGGTACACCCAGCGCGCGGTAGCATTCGAAGCTCTCGTTGCGGCGTGCCTCCGCGATGGTGCTCCTCTCCTCCAGGCTGCAATAGCCCATGCTACCGTCGGTGACGATCAGGACATGAACGGGCACCTTCTCGCGTTTGGCCAACTGGATCAGCAGGCCGCAACCGAGTACGGCGTCGTCGTCGTGGGGACTGACGAACAGGAACCGCTCGTCGTCTCCCTGCCAATGGCGAGACACGTCGGCCAAACGGAGTCCAACCCGTCGTTCGTTTCCAACCAGACGCACAAACTCGAATTCTTCTCGCTGCATATATTTTCTTCGCGTCCCCCGCGCCGTTCGTGCGTTCTTGCGCGAGGCGCTGCACAGGACGATGTGAGTCAATTCGTCAGACCGGCGATGGCGGCGCCAATCAGTGTGGCGTTGTCGACCGTCACGATCTGATAATGGATGCCTTGGCCGTCCACGAGGTACCGTTTGAGGTGGCATTCGACCTTCTGACGCAGGGACGTCAGATGGTAGAACGTGGTGCCCTCGGCGACTATGCAGACCGGCCGGGTAGGGTCTCGACCCTTATCGCATTTGATGGCGGCTGACGAGAGATTGACGGCAGTCAGCTTGGCCGCTCGCTCAACGAGCGCATCGACCAGGTAGTACAGAGTTGCAGTCTCGCCGTGGGGCGCCTCAGCCAGGGCCTTCGCCAGCGGGTTGCCGCTTCCTTCGGGGCTGCTCAGGAAGTCGCTGATGTCTTTGGTGCTCGTCTCGGGCAAGGCCAGGAGCGCCTTGGCCGGACCTTTGGAGAACAGGCCCTCCTCTGCCGCCAGGTGGATCGTGGCGGAGCACAGCGGCCCAAGGTACGCACCGGAGATCATCTTCTCGAAGACGTTCACGCCGGGACCGGCCGATGCGGCGTCAAGCTGTCTGTCCACCGTACCGCGCGGGGCCTTGCCGAAACCACCCGATTCCACGTTGACGATCTGGGCCTTGGCGGCGTCGAGGTCCTTGGCCTTGAGGATGTTCTTGTTCTGTTCCACATAGCTCGTGTTGGTGCCGGTACCCAGGATGAAGCCGACATAGCTCTCATACTTGCGGCCGTCGGGATGGGCTTTGCCCGCCAGCAGAGTGGCGACCGTGTCGTTGAGCAAGACGATCTGCTTCTTGTCCGCGCCCGTGGACTCCACGATGGCCGCGTTGAGGCTCGCGCCGATCATCTGGCCGACGACTTGCGGGGCCTTGATCTCCTTGGAGAAATAGAGTACCCGACCGTCCTTGCTCGGGAACATCTCGATCGGATAGGAGAAACAGAAGCCGATGCTCTCGCTCTTATGTACGATGTCCGCGATGTACCCCGCCATGACGCCGAAGAAGCGATCCTTGCTGACCTCTTCCTTGACGCCGGGCATGGGGGAAACCCGGGGGGCGGAGACCTCGGGTTCGCCCTGGTCCTTGAAGCGAACCGTCGCGACGCGGAAGTTGGTGCCGCCTGCGTCCATCACGATGACCGGCTTGTTCCGGGGCACCTCCCGCTCGGTCTCGATGTAGGTCGGGAGCATGGCCAGCGAGCTCTTGGCCCCGGCCAAACCCTGGCTCATCTCGTCCAGAAAGACGCCGCACGTCTCTTCCATGTCGATGTCGGCATGATACATGCCGTGCTTGGTCAGGAATGCGGCCACCTTGTCCTTTGTCTGTTTCACGGACAGACCTCCTGTCGCTAGACGGTTTCGGGTCAATCGGGGTATCCGTCGGGATGGCTGATGTGCCACCTCCAGGCGGTTTCCACCATCGCCTCCAGTTCGGGCTTCTGTGGGGTCCAGCCCAGTTCGGTTCTGGCCTTCTTCGCATCCGAAGTGAGGATGGGCGGATCTCCCGGCCGGGGTGGGTCTTCCACTACCCTGAAATCTCTGCCTGATATGCGTTTGACAGTGTCGATGACTTCCCTGACCGAGTATCCTTGCCCGTTGCCCAGGTTGTAGACCATCTCGTCACGCCCGTCCAGCTTGTCCAGGGCCAGCAGATGCGCCCAGCACAAGTCATCGATGTGGATGTAATCTCGGATACAGGTGCCGTCGGGCGTGTTGTAGTGGGTCCCGAAGATCTTGGCGTCGGCACGCTTGCCCATCGCGGCCTGAATCGTCAGAGGGATCAGGTGTGATTCCGGACGATGATCCTCGCCGAGCGAACCGTTGTTGCCGGCCCCGCACGCATTGAAGTAGCGCAGGGCCGCATAATGCAACTTGCCTGCTCGGCTCTGATAGTGGCACATTCTTTCGACGGCCCACTTGCTTTCCCCGTAGGGATTGATCGGAGCCTTGGGGGTCTCCTCGGTTATCGGAACGGTGGCGGGCATGCCGTAGACGGCCGCCGTGCTGCTGAAGACGAACTTCCCAACGCCCACCGTCTCCATCGCCGAGAGCAGGTTCTGGGTGTTCGACGTGTTGTTCCGATAGTACTCCAGGGGTTGCCGGACCGACTCGCCTACCTCGATCCAGGCGGCGAAATGCATGACCGCCTCAATGCGATGCCTTTTGAGTGTGTCCACGAGCAGATCGTAATCCGCCAGGTCTCCGACGACGGTCTGAACGCCCTTTACGGCCGAGCGGTGTCCCTTGCTGAAGTTGTCGAGGACTATCGGCTGGTGTCCTTCAGCCGCCAGCATGGCAGTCATGTTGCCGCCGATGTACCCTGCCCCGCCGCAAACCAATACTCTCATGATGCCTCTTCCACAGACCGCTGAGCGAGTCGCTGTGCGATCCGCCTCAGTATTTCCGCTGCGAGTAGTTCGTCGTTGTCCGAGTCGATCCAGGCCATCTCCGCTTTCTGCCGCGGCGTGAGGCTGAATGTCTGCATGTCCGGCGTGCTTCGCGAGTGCATTAAGTAGGCCTGGGACACGCTTGCGACTTCGTTTCCCGGCAAGCTCAACCGCTGGACGCGGACGGTGCAGTCGATGCACAGCCGGCCCTGGTCCCGGCGAAAGCGCAGCTCGATCCACCTGCGGATCGCATGGAGGTTGGCTTCGGCGGCACGGAGGAGGCTGGCGTTGTCGGACCGCCAGAGCTCGAAGAACTGCCCTCCTGGCAGTGGTGCCGTCCTTATAATACCGAGGTTCGGGTCGGCCTTCTCGATGGTGAAACACATCCGACCCAGGACGGCCTGAGCAACCCTCATGGCATCGGCGGCGTCGGCATCTGCAATGCACAGGGGTTCCCCCTGCGGCGCAGACAACCGCTGCCTGGCGCAACCGGCGAAGAACACTGTGCTTGTCGAGATCAAAAGGACGGTAAGTCCGTCGAGTCTGTGCATGCACCTACCCTACCCAGCACGGAAATTGAGCGTGATTATACGGTTGCCCCCGTCCGGCCTCAAGCGTGAACGGGCCGCAAACAGAAACATTCGCACAATGGCCTGGAAGTCCGAATGTATGTGCTAAAGCCGGGGTTGTCGGCAGGCCGATATCCTTGGTGAAGAACGAGTTAGCGCATTGGAATGCATTGCTGCCATGTCGTTGCTCCAGAGACAGTCAGTCGTTGAGACGCTACGCGGGTCGCCCTTGGGCCGAGCGGTGATCGACTTCCTTGACTATCTTGTTGTGGAGGCGGGTTTATCCGACAACACCGTGCTGGCCTACGGTCGCGACTTGAGGGATTTCTCGGTCTTCTGCCGGGACAACGGAGTCAGCGACGTCGCCGGACTGAGACTGCACCTGGTCCAGAAGTACCTCATGGAGCTGGAGCACCGCCAGAGGAACGAGAGCTCGATCAAGCGTGCCTTGGTCGCGATTCGCATGTTCCTGAGATTCGCCAAGCTCTCGGGCCAGATCGAGGACGATGGCGCGACTGTGCTCGACACGCCCAAGACCTGGCAGCGTCTCCCGACGGTCTGTAGCAAGCAGCAGGTGGCCAGGCTGCTGGACGCCCCCAGCCCGGATGAGCCTTTCTACTTCCGGGACAAAGCGATACTGGAGTTGCTGTATGCCACGGGCGTGCGGGCCAGCGAAGTGGCCGGTCTGAAGACCACGGACCTCAATTCTGACGTGGGTTATCTGCGATGTTTGGGCAAGGGTCGCAAGGAACGGGTCATTCCGGTTGGCCGGCTCGCCATCGAGGCCACGCGCGACTACCTGCTTCATCTGCGTCCGAGACTGGCCCGACCTCAGAGCGGCAGTTGCCTCTTCCTATCGCGAACAGGACGCCCGCTGACGCGTATTGAAATCTGGAGACTCGTCAAGAAATACGCACGGCGTGCAGGGATGCCTCGCAATTTGACGGTTCATACGCTGCGCCACTGCTTTGCGACGCACTTGCTTGGTGGCGGGGCGGATCTCAGGAGTGTTCAGGAGATGCTTGGCCACGTGGATGTCGGCACGACTCAAATCTACACCCATGTTGACAACGAACGTCTGCGCCAGATCCACAAGCGTTTCCACCCCAGGCCTTGAGGCAGGGACATAGTGTCGGTCCGCGCCTGGGTGTTCGTCTTAGGGCTGGATTGCGCAAAGGAGTTGAATCGCGGTTACCGCGGCAGGAGTTGTGTTCTCCACGCGGGATTCCTGGCAAGCGGGTTGAGTTTGTCTGGACAACACGACTACGCACCGCTATTATATAGATGAAGTAATCGGTAGGGGTCTTCTGAAGGTTGTCCCAATGAGCGCTCCACGACTCTTTGTCCTCATATCAGTGCTGACAGTCGGCCTTCTACAGGTCGCCATTGCTCAAGAGACAACGATCACCCCGGCCGAAGAGCCGCCGCTGACGGAGGTTGACAAGCAGGTCAAGATCTACAAGGCGACCTTGTTGGAGGGCAAGGACGAGCAAACGCGCGTTGATGCGGCCACACTGTTGCTGTTCAGCGACATTCCGGAAGCCCGCAAGGAGGTGCTTCAGGTGCTTCGGGACGAGGCGAACCCGGATGCCAGGGCGGCCGTGTGCCGGGCCTTGACGGTCGCCAGAGAGAACAAGAGGCCGGTAACAAACAAGGTAGAGTTCATCGCGCCCTTGGTGGCTGTTCTCAAGACCGAGGGGGACCCGGCCCGAGCCGAACTGGCGGCCCAAGCGATGCTGATGTTCGCCTATGGCGACATTCAGAAGAACCTCGATGATCTCCTTGTCGATCCCAACGTATCCAAGACGGCTCGGCTCAACGCGATAAGGACACTGAAGTACCAGCCCGACGACAGAGCAGTCTTCAAGCTCGTGGGTCTGCTTGACAGTCCGGATTCTGACCTGACTGTTGAGTCGAGGAAGGCGCTCGAACTGCTTGGCCTGGAGGTGCCGAGCGATCCCAACGGACTCCGCACATTGACCGAGGCCCTTCAGCGTCGTGGGCCGGAGGCATTCCTACGAAACCCCCTGATTATGAGAAACTGGCTTGTCAGTCGGGAAAACAGGATCGTCGAGCTTAGGGCCGCTCTGACATCGTGGGAGCAGCGGTACCTTGCGGCTCTCGGCAGGCTCTACGATTTCCAGGCGGACGAGAAGGCCAAGAGCGAGTTTCTTGCGCAGCAGCTTGGTTCGTCCGAGCCGACGGTGAAGCTCTGGGCGTTGGGTCAGTTGGAGGAACTGCGAAAAGGCACCGGCAAACTGAAGCTTTCCGAGCAGCTTGAGGGCACTCTCCTGAGCTTGGTATCCAACCGGGACAAGCAGGTGCGGCTGAAGACGGCCGGTCTGTTGGCCATCATGTGGGAGTTGAACTCCACGAAGCAGCTCCTCGATCAACTGCAGGTTGAGGAGGATGGCGAAGTCCGGCAAGGGCTATTCACCGCGCTCGGCACAGTGTGCTACTATGCGTCCCTGCCGACCTCCTCTTTCAAAGTGCCGGATGAGGTCCGCAAGAAGACTCTGGAGTTGGCCGTAGCGTTTCTCAATCAGACCGAGCCGACGAAGACACGAAGCGGCGCCGACGTCATTCGGAAGCTGCTCGAACAGGACGGCCTGACAAGGGAAGAAGTCGACAAATACCTCAAAGCGCTTGCCGACAGATATCGGCAGGTGAATCCCTCGGCAAACCACGGCCTGCGAGGTGAGTTGCTCGGGGCTATGGCGGGTCTCTGCGCCCAGCGGAGTGTTTGCCGGGCAGAGGCTGCCAAGCTCTACGGTCCTGTGTTCGACCAAGCGTTGAGCGACGAAGTGGACGGGGTCCGTCAGGCGGCGGTGGACGGCCTCATCAATGTTGACAAAGCGGCGGCCCTGAGGCAGTTGCGGGCGGATTTTATCAATGATCCCAACCCGGCCATTCGAATGAGGCTGATTGAGCTGGCCGGTGAGGTGGGTGGGCGGGAGGACCTTGACTGGCTTTCCGCGAAGATCGGGCAGGACAGTGAAAGCGATCCGGCTTGGCAAGCGATGCTCAAGGTGTTCCGGCGATCGGGCACCGAGGTCGTGTGGAAGTGGATGATGGAGTTGGACGCGCCGGCAAGTCAGATCAAGCCTTCGGCGGAACAGAAGATGGCCTTGCTGACAGTGATCGAGCAGAAGGCACAAGCGGAGAATAACAGCGACAGGCTGAAGGACGTCTGGACGAGGCTGTTCAGGTTACATGTGGCCGGCAACGATTCGGCGCGGGCGACAAAGTACGTTGATCTCCTACTCGCGGCCGCAGCCGATAGCCAGGAAAAGTGCGCCACGCTCGCCAGCCTGTTTGAGACTTGCCTTGCCTCGCCCGCTGCTCAGGTTGACCTGGCAGGCGCCCTCATTGAGAAGTACTTGTCTGAGAAAGACTTAGGCCATGATAGTCCGATAGCCAAGTCGATAAATGCCTACCTAAACCAGCCGCCGGAAGGGGGCGATCCTAACGCACTGCTCACAAGGCTGCGACAGGTCGAGGTGGCCGAGCCGGATGAGCGGAGCCTGTGGCGCGGGCTTGTGACGGAATGGGAGTCCTTCGCCACGGCGAAGAGACCTGGAGAGATGGACAAGGTCAGCAATTGAGCTGACGCGCTGTTGCGAGAGCAGCGACGGCCGGGCACAGCCGGCCGGAACGTGATACGTGGGAGGGCTTGTCCGGCAAGGTTTTTCCGGTTTTTTTCACTTTTTCTGGTTGCACGTGCGCGGTTCCGGGCTTATAGTCATGCGTTTACGATTACAGATGCTCAAAATAGAGTCGTAGTCTTGACCTCGACGCAGAGACAGGGTATGTCTTTAGGCTTATTTCTGGGTCCGAGAGCAAGGTCCAGGTGTCACCACGAATAGCCGGGCGGATGGCTCTCCCAGCCGGCGGAACACAATCGCTGCTGTAGCTCAGTTGGTAGAGCGCGTCCTTGGTAAGGACGAGGTCAAGGGTTCAAGTCCCTTCAGCAGCTCCATGTAACTATGGCAGGCCGTGAGGGCTTGCGGGCCATACAACGACAATCGGGTGGCGGTGGCCAGCCGACGGGAGTGGATGTAGGGACGAACCAGCCACGGGTAAAAGAGAACAACCGCTAACCAGGCACATTGGAGGTTTATGTTAAGATGGCTAAGGCAGTGTTTGAGCGGACCAAACCACACATCAACGTCGGCACGATCGGTCACATCGATCATGGTAAGACGACTCTGACCGCTGCGATCACGATGCGCTTGGCGTACAAGGCCGGCAAGGGCAACATCAAGAAATTTGAGGAGATCGACAACGCTCCTGAAGAGAAGGAACGTGGGATTACGATCAACACTGCGCATGTCGAATACGAGACGGACAACCGCCACTATGCGCACGTGGATTGTCCCGGCCATGCGGACTATATCAAGAACATGATCACCGGCGCTGCCCAGATGGATGGGGCGATTCTCGTGGTTGCCGCCAGTGATGGTCCGATGCCGCAGACCCGCGAACACATCTTGCTGGCCCGACAGGTGAACGTGCCGAGCATTGTGGTGTTCCTGAACAAAGTGGACCAGGTTGACGATCCGGAACTGTTGGATCTCGTCGAGTTGGAGGTGCGGGAGCTTCTGAGCAAGTACAAGTTCCCGGGCGACGAGATCCCGATCATCAAAGGGTCTGCATTGGCCGCGATGGAATCCGAGGGCAAGGATGACGAGGCCTGCAAGTGTATCGACGAGTTGGTGGTGGCTGTGGATTCATACTTCCCGTTGCCGCAGCGTGAAGTCGACAAGCCGTTCCTCATGCCCGTCGAAGACGTGTTCAGCATCAAAGGGCGCGGAACGGTCGGGACGGGGCGCGTTGACCGCGGCCGCGTCCGCGTTGGCGAAGAGATCGAGATTGTCGGGATGGCCAAGGAAATCCGCAAGACCGTGGTGACCGGCGTCGAGATGTTCAACAAGACTCTTGATGAGGGTCAGGCCGGTGACAACATAGGCATCCTGTTGCGCGGCGTCGAGAAGAAGGAGCTTCAGAGAGGCCAGGTTATCGCTGCCCCGGGCAGCATCACCCCGCATACGAAGTTCCATGCTGCGGTGTACGTACTGACGCAGGCCGAGGGCGGCCGGCATACCCCGTTTTTCGCCGGTTACAAGCCTCAGTTCTATTTCCGGACGACAGATGTAACCGGGCAGATCCTCGGGCTGATCAGCGAAGAAGGCAAAGCTGCCGAGATGTGTATGCCGGGCGACAACATCACGATGGAGGTGGAGATCATCTCGCCGATCGCCATGGAAGAGGGGTTGCGATTTGCCATTCGAGAGGGTGGCCGAACCGTGGGGGCCGGCGCTGTGACGAAGATCCTTGTGTAACTCAGACAGGCCGCATCAGGACCGGCTGGCGACCGTGGGCATCTCCGGACGCATGGCGGGGTGAGACAGTCTGCCGGCAGGGGTACTGTTCTCTTCGGATATGCACGGCGGCCTGACGAGAGATGTGTTATGGCTAAGAAGAAAAGCAAAAGAGAATACGTCTGGCTCGAATGTACCTCTTGTAGCCAACGAAACTACAGGACCGATGTCAGTGTCGCCGAAGGAGCACCTAAACTGGAGCTCAAGAAGTTCTGCAAGAACGAGCGGAAGCACACTGTCCACAAACTCAGACGCAAGTAGGGCAGTTGCATGTGTTCCTATGGAACCACGGGATAGGCCAGTAGCTCAATTGGCAGAGCGTCGGTCTCCAAAACCGAAGGTTGGGGGTTCGATTCCCTTCTGGCCTGATATGGGTAGGTGCGGCGTCACGACGCGCTAGGGCGCTCTTGGCAGGATTGCAGGTTATGCTGACGAAGATCTACAAGCCCGGACAGGGCAAGCACACGCGACTCTGGACGGGGCTCACTGTGGGGGCGATCGTCGCATTGGGTTGCTGGCGGCTCTATGAAATGCTCGACGCAAAGCTCTCGAATCTCGCGGTTGTCATGGTGGTCCCGGTCGTCGTGTTTGTGGCGCTGGGTATCCTCATCTACTGGTTGCTCAACAAACCGTCTGTAGCGGATTTTTTGATCGCGGCCGAGGGTGAGTTGAAGAAGGTGAGCTGGTCGAGCCGGCGCGAGATCGCAGTTTCGACGCTCGTCGTGATCGTGGTTGTGGTCACCATGGCCGTATTGCTGGGAGCGACGGATCTGGTGTTTCGTCTGGCCTTCGACGTGCTGTTGCGTCCGGGGCAGTCGGGATAATGGCGGTCGAGACGCCGGCGTCGTGCGGATCGCATTTCTTGTGCGAGACCAAAGGCGGTAGCATGCATTGGTATGTACTGAGAGTAGCGGCGAACAAAGAGATGCAGGTTAAGGAAGCTCTCGAGCGGAAGGCCGAGCAGGAAGGTCTAACCGGTGCGGTCGTGGGCCGGATCGAGGTGCCGACCGAGCAGATCAAACGGATCCGCGCGGGCAAGCAGACGGTCCACAAGCGCAAGCTCTACCCGGGTTACGTCTTCATGGAGATGGAGCCCACCGAGGATGGTCGCGTCCCGGAGAGTGCGTGGTTCATGATCAAGGGCACATCCGGCGTCGGAGATTTCATTGGCACGGAAGGAATCCCCACGCCGATGCGCGACACGGATGTGGCGAAGATGCTTCTTGATGCCCAGAAACCGGATGAGGCGCCCAGTATTAAGGTGGAATTCCAGAAGGGCGATCACATCAAGATCCGGGAAGGGGCCTTTGAGAATTTCGAGGGAACAGTGGATTCGATCGATGCCGAGCGTGGGATCGTCAAGGTCATCGTTACGATCTTTGGGCGTAGCACGCCGCTCGACATCGAATACTGGCAGATCGAAAAAGTGTAAAGCGTAGGATTTGTGGCACCTTTCGGCAGGTGTTGTGAGATAGTCGCGCGACAGCGCAGAGGGTTTAGATGGCGAAGGAAGTTGCGGTCCAAATCAAATTGCAGGCCCCCGGCGGACAAGCCACCCCGGCGCCGCCGATCGGTCCGGCCTTAGGTCAGCACGGGGTCAATATCGGACAGTTCGTCTCGCAGTTCAACGAGCGGACGCGAGAAATGAACGGTACGATCGTGCCGGTGGTCATCACGGTCCACACCGACAAGAGCTTTACGTTCGAGGTGAAGAGTCCGCCGGCGGCGGTGCTGCTCAAACAAGCGGCCGAGGTGGTCAAGGGCAGTGGTGTGCCGAACAAGGAGAAAGTTGGCAAAGTGACCTCCGAGCAGGTGCGCAAAATCGCGGAGACCAAGTTTAAGGACCTGAATGCCTACGACCTGGAGCAGGCCGACAGAATCATTCGCGGCACGGCTCGCAGCATGGGAATCGATATTGTTGATTAGAAATGGGTATGGGCAGCTTTGATATGAAGGCCAAGAGCAAGAGATACAACCAAGAGGCGCAGCAGGTCGGCAAGGAAGTGTTCAGCCTGGAGGCCGCGGTTGACAAGGTCAAGTCATTCAAGGGCGTCAAGTTCGATCAGACGGTCGAATGCGTTCTGGTTCTGGGCATTGATCCAAAGCAGGCAGACCAGTTGGTTCGTGGCTCCCTGTCCCTGCCGCATGGCGTCGGCAAGCAGAAGAAGGTGATCGCCTTCTGCGACGACACCCAGGTTGAGGCGGCCAAGAACGCTGGAGCCATCGAGGCCGGCGCCGACGAACTGATTCAGAAGATCACGGCGGGCTGGATGGATTTTGACGTGGCCATCGCGTCCCCGAGAGTCATGGGTAAGGTCGGGAAGCTCGGCCGCATGCTCGGACCGCAAGGCAAGATGCCTTCGCCTAAGAACGGGACCGTTACCGACGACGTCATCACGGCAGTGGCAGAGTTTACTGCCGGGAAGATCGAGTTCCGAAACGATGCGGGCGGCAACATTCACGCCGTCGTCGGCAAGCAGAGCTTTGACAAGCAGAAGCTGGTTGAGAATATCGAAGCGTTTGTCGCGCACATAAAGAAGGTCAAACCGGCCACGTCGAAAGGCACGTACATCAAGAAGGCGTGCCTGTCGGCCACGATGAGTCCGGGTGTCCTGGTGAATGTCTGATGTCTGGCCCTGTGGTCTGGAAAGGAAGAGCGACGAGCATAGGTCGTAGAGCACTAGTCACAGACACCCGCGGGATGAATCCGGACGCCGTTTGACGGGAGATGAGATGAGCAAGTACGTGAAAGAACTGCTGCAGGCCGAGCTCGAGAAGAAAATCGACGACGGGCAGATACAGGATTTCCTTGTTGTCCGGACGAAAGGTGTTGGGGGTAACGACAACAACGTCATGCGCGGCGAGTTGAAGCGGAAGGGCATGCGGATGTTGGTGGTGAGAAATTCGTTGTTCCGGCGCGCCCTTCGAAATCGCAAGATGGATTCGGCTGTATCTCTGTTTGCAGGTCCCAGCACCATCGTCTACGGCGGCGACAGCATCGTGGACGTGGCGAAGGAGATCACGGAGTGGGCTAGGAAGCTCAAACCCGTCGAGATCAGGGGGGCTTTCGTCGACGGGTCTGTTGTGGACGACAAGGGGGCTGAAGAACTCTCCAAGATGCCGACGCGCGTGGAGCTGCAGGGGCGGATCGTTGCCTGTGTTCGTTCTCCGGGAGCGCGCGTCGTCGGTGCGGCGATGGGACCTGCCGGCGTGATCGCGGGGTGCATAAAGTCTATCATCGAAAGAGCTGAGAAACAGGCGGCGTGACGCAACACGAGGTTTGTCCTTCCAAAGATCGTTAGCATTTGTGAACGGCTTGAACGGTTGCCCCGAAAGGGTTAAACGGGACGGTGGAGTTCCGGCTACCGTCAGGCGCTATTTCATGGGAGTCGGTACAGATGGCAGAGGAGCAAGAAGGCCAGAAGAAACAGTGGAACAGCGATATCAAAGCTGTCGGCGACAAGATCGTGGCGCTGACCCTGATGCAGGCGAAGGAATTGGCGGATTACCTGAAGGAGGAGTACGGCATCGAACCGGCAGCCGGCGGGGCAGTAGTGATGGCAGGGCCCGTGGCGGCCGGGGGCGGCGCTGAGGAAGCGGTCGAGAAGACGACTTTCAATGTCATCCTGAAGGCGTTTGGCGACAAGAAGATCCAGGTCATCAAGGAAGTCAGGGCGCTGACAGGCTTGGGGTTGAAGGAGGCCAAGGAGCTCGTGGACGGCGTTCCGAAGTTGGTGAAGGAAGGTGTCAGCAAAGAAGAGGCCGATGCGGCCAAGGCGCAGCTTGAAGAGGCCGGCGCCACTGTCGAGATTTCATAGCGCGGTCGTGAGTGCCTCGCGGCAACAATAGCACGGGTGTGTGGGGTGGTACAGTGCCCCCGACGCGAGAGATGGTCTGATTAGCGTAGGAGCCTTAGATGGGTGCGCGAGCTGTTCGCATTTTCGGCAGAATCCAGGACGCGGTGGAAATCCCAGATCTCGTCGCGGTGCAGAGGGTTAGCTATGATCGCTTTCTGCAGCGAGACGTTCCGCCGAACAAACGGCAGGATTCGGGTTTAGAGGCCCTGTTCCGGGAGATCTTCCCCATAGCCAGCTACGATAAGAAGATGAGTCTGGAGTATCTCTATTACGAGTTGGAGAAGCCCCATTATACGCCGCTCGAGTGCAAGCAGTTGCGTCTGACGTATGCCTATCCACTGAAGATCCATTGTCGCCTGCGCTCCGAGGACGGGGCGGACATGGCCGAGCAGGCGATCTACCTGGGGGAGATGCCTGTGATGATCGGTGGCGGCGAGTTCGTCGTCAACGGTGCCGTCAGGGTCATCGTCAG
>CAZGRF010000012.1:0-20222 GCA_964527825.1 uncultured Pirellulales bacterium | reverse complement strand
GAGCCGGCCATCTGGTGGGCTATCGATCCCATCGACGGGACGAACAACTTCGCCCACGGTGTTCCGGTATTCGCTGTCAGCATCGCGGCTATACTCGAAGGGCTACCCATCGTCGGTGTTGTCTTTGATCCGGCTACTGAGTCAATGTACACGGCGGTCAGAGACGGCGAAGCTCAGCTCAACGGGCGACGCATCAGCGCCGGTGAGGAGGACATCGGCCCATTCGCCGGCATTGGTCTCGACAGCCATTTCGAAGCCGGCGTACCGCCGTGGGTGAATCAGGTCATCGTGCAGGCGCGACTTCGCAACTTTGGGACAACCGCTCTGCACCTAGCATACGTGGCAAGCGGAGGCCTGGCCGGAACCGTTGTATGCACACCGAAGCTGTGGGACATCGCGGCGGGGATTGTCATCGCAGAGGCAGGCGGCGCAATGGCGACGGACTGGAAGGGCCGGCAACTCTTTCCAATGGATATGGACGCCTACGAAGGCCAAACCTGTCCGGCGGTCGCTGCCAACAAGAAAGTGCACGCCAAGCTGGTTGACCTGATGAATTCATAGCCGTGCTATCGAGGGTCGGGCACCGGATGCAGCGCGATAACGCGCACCTTTCCACCTGCAGGTGTCACGGCACTCCGGTCCAATATGGCCATCATCCGCTTCTGCGGCCCGTCCACGCCGATCCGAACCAGCATATACGCTGTGAACACATCGCTGCGCACCGTCACCAGATCGCTTATCCTTCTGAAGAGAAGGTCGCGCTCCTCGAAGTCATCCATAGCGTTGTCCGGCACTGGATCCAGATCCGGTCCTCTCGGCGTGTCACCATGCCAGTTCTGCTTGGGCCCGTCGAAAGCCAGATTGCCTAGCGCTTCTACCTGCATGAGACTCGCAGTACTCTGGTAAGGCACGTTGGCATCTCGGTAGTCCACAATGGCTTGGGCCTTCTCATACGCAAAGACATCCTCGTACTGCATCCACGGGAGTTGGGCGAGCACAAACCACGGTGCCGTGTTGATGTTGATTCGGCCCATGACCCGCGTTTCGCTCAGGTTCCATCCGTGGTCGTTCGGATCGACCACCGTGAGGTAGTTGAACACGCGGGCGTAGGTCGGATTCATCAAATCGAAAAGGACTTGTCCCGGCGTGGCGTCCTTGACGGTGTTGTCATCGTACGCACTCTTGGCGAGGACCATCCCCAGCTCACCGATATTCGTAAGGCGCCTGTTCGCCGGGTGGGCCTGGATGATCGCATCCGGCTGCCGGGTCTCCAAATCAGGCTCGGGCGCAGTGCCCAGCCCGGGATCTCCGGCGGTCGCAGACCACAAACGCCGGATGCACTTATGTGGCGAAACGTCGCGCTGAACGCTCCGAGGGCCGGCATTGGGATCCATCCAACCGGTCGGCACCTGGACGAAATCCACGTCGCGGATCCACTCCCCCGTCTGCGTCACCCATCGCTGTAGCGCGATCGTAGAGCCTTCGTCGAAAATGTAGCCTTCCTGAGAAACGTTGGGGAAATCCTGGGCGCGAGGGTCCGCGTAGGGCGTACGATCATACGGTGTCGTATCAGCGGCCGCGGCGGGATCGGAGAAATCACTGTCGTCGAACAGCTCGGCAGCGGGATCCTCGAGCAACATCACATGGAAGCGTCGTGTGCCACTCCATTCAATCGGTTCCACGATCTCCTCGCCCGACGACAAAGTAATAACAAGCTGCCACTCGCTGGACGTGGGATCGTTGTCTTCAAAATAGGGCTTGTAGAGCTCGATCGCGTAGGACCTGTAGACCTCGCCGGTGTCGGGATTCAGCGCGAGATGGCAGGCAATCTCAGAAATGTAGATGCAGGGACGCTCGAAACCATAGTACGAGACGGGCGACGATCCGGCCCCGGCGACCACCGTCACTTGGTCGTCATCATCCATGTAGTCGAGCAGGTTTGCGGTGATCTGTGCCGCCTCTGCCGCCACAGCGACGGCATCCGGATTGACCTCACCCAAAGCCAGAGTGATGGCCTCGCGAATGGCGGCGCCATCCGGCGGCCTTCTGTTGACGTTGACCATCTTCCAGGGGTCCCTCGGCCAGTCCGCGACTTGGATCGGCTGGGGCGTGATGATGCGGTCCATATTGTACGTCGTGGCAATGTGGCGGTACGCGTAATTGGGATCGAACCCGTCGGCGGCCCGCTTGAACCATTCGGCCGCGTTCGCATCGACCGGCACAGAGATCGTCGGGGACTTGAACCGTCCCCATTCTTCGGCCCGCGTATCCACACCCGTACGATTCAGGATGAAGCGATAGCGCAGCTCAAGTTCATCCGACAGGTCGAACGGGGTGTACGTGTACGGATCAGACCCAGTCGGCCGCAGGTATCCCCAAACGACCCTGTTTTCGTAATCTGTCAAACCATTGACCGCATCGGTGATTTCCCGCGCCTCCAGGAGCCCATCGGCGCCGTCGTCCGGGCTGCTCACGCCGCCAGCCAATGCTACCACGTTGACCTGACTCAGGTCGCTTCCGTCGACCAGCGAAGGCAGCGCCCAGTCCGAATCGAACCAGTAGCCGGTGTTCATATTCAGCATGGCGCCGTTGTCGACAATCCGCACGGCCGCGTACATCGGCTTGCCTTTGCTTGACATAACTGCCGGTATCACATACCAGCGGGCATCGCTAATGCCATCGCCGTCGGCGTCCGCATCAGACCCAAGCGAACTCGCGTCCGCAATCGTGTCGCGTTCGGATATGACGGTGACCCTGACGTTTCTTGTACTGGTGGCGGGGACACCCGTTAGGTTGCTGATTTGGCGCCAGTAATAAGTGCCGTTGGCGTCTTGGGATGGTTCCAGATCGGCCAGCCACAGATTGTTGGCGTCGGGATAGTCATAATACTCCTGATCGTCCGAGACACCGGGCACATCCGCCGCCAGGACCTCGGATATCTGTGCGACTACTGTATCGACGGCAAAATCAAGCTCTCGACTCTCTGAAGTGGCCGTCGTGCCCATCTTATCGAGACGCGCCGCCATCACGAAGAGCACTCCCATGATAGCCAACAGGCTGGTCAAGACCACGGTCAAGATGAGCGCCGAGCCGCTGTCCTGTCCCCGGCCTTCAGGTCCGTTGTTCAGCCGCCCTGCCGTCATAGATCAACCGCCCACCAAAACGATATGCGTAAATGTCCTGCCGTTCCTGATGATGCCCCTGGAATCATACAGCGTGAATGTCACTTTGAAAGCCAACGGACTGATGCGACTGCTGTCCCCCGTGTCCTGACGCTGCCAGGGAATGGCAGCCGTCCCCAAGCTGGTTCCCGTCTCGACATAATGGACGGTGAAGTTGTCCACGCCCTTGGCCAAGTACATAGGCAACTGCGTTTCGATCCTCGTTGGGTCGATAGCCGGAGGCGAGGACCACTCGTCAAGCGTACAGGGTGGATCCGTCCGCCACTGTTCGAGAGAGGCACAATAGTACTCCCCGGCCCAACTGGAATCCGCTTGCGGTGCTTCAGGAGCCAGGATGGTCTGGCGACGGAGCAGCACCCTGTCGCGGGGCGCGGGCATGGACGTGTAAGAATTTGGGTCGGGCGGACCGTAGTAGATGCTCGCAACGTTGCCGACGATGGTCTTGCCGCCGTACTGCCGAGTCGATTGAAAATCACCGTTGGCAAAGAACGCGATGCCATCGAAGTGGACCGTAACCTCTTTGCCATCCACCGTCTGCGTCAAAGTCGAGGTTCTCGAGTGGCCTCCATACTCGACGATCAACCCCCGGAAGTCCGCGTCAAGCTGCCCCGTAATGGCACGGAGCTTCTGCATGATCTCAGCGTTGGCCATCGCCATACGCTGCGACTCGGCGCTGACCTTGAAGATAACACCGGCGAACGAAAGAATGATCGCCAGAATCCCCATGGCCACAACCAGTTCAATCAGTGTAAAAGCTTTGCGCATCACGTTTGTCTGAGCTAAAACCTGAGAGTCTTCTGATAGACCGCTACCAGCGGATCGCGTCCACCTCCTACGGGCGGCGACACGACCCAGATGGCGCCGCTGGCACCGCCGGTCCACGGGCGATCCAGCCTGATCGTGCGCTCCGGGTCCGCGAGGCGCTCCCGAACGCGGTAGACCTGCCCGGTCGCATCGTCCACAATGGACGCTCCGTCCATGACGAGGGCCAATCCACTGCCCCATGAGGTAGGCGTGATCCGTATCTCGTCCGTCGGAGATCCCGGATCCTGCGCGATCTCGGTGCGCACGGGATGCGGCAGATCGGTCTGGAATTCCTCCCCATGGTGAAACGTATAGAAGGAATCCCAGTACTTGGAATTCGCTCCGGCCTTGCGGGAGACGAAGACGGTGAACTCGACGAGACGACTGTCGGAGGCCCCGCGCCTGCAAAGCGCCGACCAGCAGTATTGCTTGTCGAGGCTCGTGCTGGTTGAGGGATAGAGATACTCATCCGCCGGCAACGTCATGAGATGGTCGTAGCGAACGTACCCGTCCGTCTTCAAATTCGGGTCACTCGGGTCGAAGCCATACAGTTGAATCTTCGCGAACGCTTCATCCACGACGACCGTCGCGATGGTCCGTTCCGTCGAAAGCGTCGCGAAGTAGACCCCCGCCAGGAACGTGCCGGCCACGAACACCATCCCAATCGCCAGCGTGCCGACGGCCAGCAGCGTCTCCATCAGCGAAAAACCAGACTGGAGTGATCTTCTTCTCATGTCTGTTGCATCAATGAGATGAAATCAAGGTCCCTGTATATGGGCTCACATAGACTACTGCGTTCCGGGCTACATCCGACAGATACTCAGACCACACCGCCCTGGTCGACTTCTTGAACGCCTGTTGCAGTCGCTGGCAGTCATACATCACAAAGCTCGCGCGACTGACTTCTTGCCCCAGACCATAATCCGGGTCGTTCCCTGGGGCCGGATTTCGCTGTGAATAATCGTCCTGAATGAACATCCCCCGCCCCAGTTGCGTGATGTTATAGGCAGAGTTGAAAACGTCGTCCAACGAGACCTTGGCAGAGCCTGAATCATTCGCAGCTTTGAACTTGCCGTCTCTATTGCGGACCCGAACGTCATGCACCAAGAGCTTGCCCGACGGCGAGAACACGATCGAGAACGCCGTCGCGTCATTCAATTCAACCTCACTGTCGATGTCGGTGTCAGTGGCAATCTGGCTCACGTCAATGACGCCAACCGTCTCCGGCAGCCTGATGGGCTCAATCCCCTCTATCGCCCGAAAGCCAATCGTCAGGCCACCCATCCTCTTCTTCTCCTCGTTCACGATGAAGATCATGTACTGAGGCGCGTCTATGAGGCCGCGCAGAGGATTGAGCGGGTCCTTAGATGTGCACTTCTTCTGGAATCGTATGCCGGTGTATCTGCGGTCCTTGACCGCCATCGCCCGCGCGGAACTCAGCGCGGCGCCGATCATGCTCCGCGTGCCACTCTCCGACTGGAATGAGTGGATCAGCACACGAACGGCCGGCACCCCGAAACCGACCAGTAGAGCGATGGTCGCGATGACCAGCGTCATCTCGATCAGCGTCAAGCCTTTCGCTCTGTGTGCGCGGAGATACATAGGCTTCACCATCACATGTTCTTGCTGTTGATATCGTCGGCGGTGCCAAACCTCTTGTCCGGGCCAGCCGACGTCAACTCAGGAAACTGATCGTCCGGACCATAGAAATAATCCAGCGCCGTCCCCCATGGATCGCATATCCTTGATACGCCCGGCGGGCCGGCATCGACTCTCACGAAAGCTCTGCTGACTTGCCTTAGGACCCGCTGCGAGGCGGGCATAGAATCGAGCTGCTCGTGCATCAGCCCAATATGCGCGGCTGCGTTGCTGTGGTTTCTTTCGGGCTGTGAGGGAAATGCACTCGTTTCTTCATAATACTCCTGCAGAGCGCTGCGCAACAAGGCGAAGACGTTGGCGACGGCGCGTTCTTTGGACTGATTCTCTATGCGCAGGGCCATCACAATCGCAAGGGCGGCCAGCAGCACAATGATGCCTACCACGACCAGCATCTCGATCAGAGTGAGTCCCACGTTGTGTCTAACGTTCGCCATAGTCTATGACCGCGCGTGGCACGACAGGATGCGCACCTATCGCGTGAAATTGCAGATGTCGTCGTCCGTGCCGTACAGGCCGTCGTAGCCCGCCGAAATCAGAATGTACGAGTCGGGTCGGTGCGGCCAAGGCGACTGAACTCTCGGGTCACGAATGTACCGATAGAAATACGTAAACCCGGAGGCCAGCGCGTCTGCTTCGAGCGGGTGCACCCGCCCATCGGCTAACCGGTGGAGGTTTGCCAGCGGCGCATTGTCGCGGGCATCGTAGATGCAGAGATTCGTTCCGTCCAAACCGGATCCTCCCGTCGGGTCATGCATCTTGCTCGCCGGGTTTGCCCTGTAGTAGAGGATTGGCGTCCCCGGGGTGACGACCTTTGTACCGGGCCCGGTCAGGTCCGTCGGATCGGGAAGGACGATCTTCCGTTGAGGCACCTCAAACACGTCACAAAGCACGTAAGTGTTCGGCGCCAAGGTACCTGTGTCAGAGAACAGTCCATCTCCAGCCGCACTTTGCCCCAATCGAAACGCATTGGCCATTTGCAGGTCAATGTAGCGATCCCTGCGCTCGGTCAGCGTATCGGCCACCCCGTCACCGTCACTGTCACCTCGGGTCCGAGCCGGATCGTAGCTCATGGCTCCTCCTGAGGCATCGAGCCCATCGGCACGCCATGCCGAATTGGGGTGAAAGCCCAGCAAGTCCCACCCGACCATCGCCTCGGCCAGCTTCTGGGCCCCACAATAATCCCGCGGGGCAGACGTCGTAGGCGGGATCCACCAAAGGGACGGCGGATAGTCACCGTAGTCGCTCTTGAACGCGGCTAGTCCCAAGTCGATGGCGGTGAACTGCGCTTTCTGCTTCACTTCCTTGGCCATCTTCCTCACCGTCGTCGCGGCGGGAATAAGCATTCCCACCAACAGCGCGATGATGCCCACCACGACCAGGATTTCTATCATTGTCAGACCTGATCTTCTGGTTTTCACGATCATCCTCTTTCAATACCGACACTTTCTGGCGGACCAGCTCCGACGGAAAGGCCGTTGATCTCGAAGAACACAATTCGGACGCACAAACCAAAGGTCAATCGAGAGATCACTGCTCAAAATTATAGATGTCGTCGGCCGTGCCGTACTCACCATCCCAGCCGGCGGACATCAGGATGTACGTATCCGGTTTGACCGGTCGCACCGCCGTGCTGATCTTCTCACTCTTTGTGAGTTCGTAGAACACCGCCTTGTCGGTCAGGGCATGAGGCGTCTGTGCAGAGCCCGAAGACTGCCAGGGTTTGCCCAGTTTAAGAAGGTCCAGGTTGTCCATGTAGTTGTAGATGTTGCCGGCGCTATCCGTCGTTGTCATCACCGCAGCGGGATCATGCATGTTGTTGGCCGTATTGGCCTTGTAGTAGAGGATCGGCATGCCGGTCTTTTCGTTGGAAGTCATTTGACGTTCGTAAACATCACACAACATAAAAGTATCGCCCAGGAAACTGCCCACGTTGGAGGCCCCATAGATGGATTGCAGCCGATACGCATTGGCGCTTTCCGCTTGCAGATAAGGTCCCTTGCGTGCCTTCAGATTGTTCGGAGGAGGGTTGTCCGGATACAATTGCACAGTCCCCGTTGCATCCATGCCGTCCTGCCGAAAGACAGAATCCTTGTGGAAGCCGAGCAGATCCTTGCCCATGATAGCCTCGCACAGCTTCATAGCGCCGCAATAGGGCATGTTCATGCCATCGAGAGCCTCGGATGGTGGATACCAGCCCACTTCGTTGTTGAACAGTTCGATGGCGGCGTCCATGCTGTGAAACTGGGCTCTCTGCTTGACGTCGGTGGCATAACGTCTGACTTTGTTGAGGGCGGGCACCAACAGACCGATCAGGATGACGATGATGCTCATCACGGTCAGCAGCTCGACAATGGTGAAGGCCGCTCTCTCGGAGGTTTGCCTGGCAACTGGTCTCATTTTATTCTCCTTTTTCAGATAAATGATGACTTTTATCAATTCGGGTCACGATTAGGTGGCTGCGCTCAAGCTGGTGATGACCTGGATCATCGGCAGGAACACCGCCAACACGATTGTCATCACGATGCTGCCGAGTCCGAGAATCATGATCGGCTCCAACATAGACATCAAGCCGCCGACTAACACGTCCACCTGCTCGTCGTAGTTGTCGGCGACCTTCAGAAGCATCTTGTCCAAGTCCCCTGTCTCCTCTCCGACCGCAACCATGTTGCTGACCAGCAGATCCACCGTCTTGGACTGCCGCAGCGGACCGGCGAACGTGTCGCCTTGGCGGATGGAATTATGAATGTTGCCCAGGAGCTTGGCGTAGACCTCGTTACCGGCCGTCTCACGCGTCACGTTGATCGCGTCCAGGATGGGCACGCCCGCACTGATCAGTGTGCCAAGGGTCCTCGTCCACCGGGTAATGGAAACCTTGCTGGACAACTGGCCGATGACGGGCAACCGCAAATTGATGCTATCCAGCACCATGCGTCCCGGCTGAAACCTCCGGATAATCTTCAACAGTATCACAATCCCAACGGGGATAGCAACAAGCACGGCCCACCCGTACTGATAGGCAATCCATGCGCTGATCCCCAGCACGGTCCGTGTAACAACATTCAATTCGCCTCCGACCATTTCCTCGAGCACACTCTTGAACGTGGGAATCACAAAGGTCATCAGGCCCAGCAGAATGAGGAAGGCGGCCGACATCACCACGATCGGGTAGATCATGGCGCCCTTGACCCGGCCCTTGAGGCGTATGGCTTTCTCCTTGAAGTCGGCGATCCGCGACAGAATCAGGTCAAGCACACCGCCGGCTTCCCCAGCCGCCACCATGTTCACGAACAAACGGTCGAAACACCGAGAGTACTTTCCCATCGCTTCCGACAACGTGGAGCCGCCCTCGATGTCGTCCGCTACGTACCCGATGATGCGCTTGAAGTTCCCCGACTTCTGCTGCTCTTCGAGAATCCGCAAAGACCGCAGGATTGGCAGGCCCGCATCCTGCAGGGTGGAAAGCTGTCGGGCGAATTCCGTGATAAACTTGACCTTGACCCTGGCGCCGGCGCCCCGTCGCTTCTGGGTCCTCGCTACCGCTTTGCCGGTCGCCTTGGTCGCCGCCCTCGAACGCACCTTGGTGGGGAAATACCCCAAGTTCCGAATCTTACTGATGGCCTCCTTCTCGCTGAGGGCCTCTATTTCATCCTTGATCTCAACGCCCTGCGAATCCAGAGCCACATACTGAAAGACAGGCATCTTTCACCTCACTTTCAATCCATCCGTCCTGCCGTCACACTGTCACCATCAGGCGTTCCTTAGCTTTCCGTAATCGTCTCTTTCACCACCTCATCGATCGTGGTGATGCCATCAAAGATTGCGACCAGACCATTATCCCGAAGCAGCCTCATCCCCGCTTTCTGCGCCGCCACGCGCAACACGTTGGTCGAGGCACGATTCATAATCAGATTGCGGATTTCATCGGTGAAAAGCATGATTTCGAAGATGCCGATTCGGCCTCTGTACCCCGTCCCGTTGCATCGGCTACAGCCCCGGCCGTAGTAGAGCTGCTTGCCCTTGATGTCGTCTTCGGTCAGACCCAACTCCTGAAGCTGCGTTTCATCCGGCTCGAAGGGCGTCTTGCAGCTCGCACATATCCGTCGCACCAGCCGCTGTGATACGACCCCTTCAACCGTCGCCGTGATAAGGAACGGCTCGACTCCCAGATCCAAAAGACGCGCGACCGAACTCGGTGCATCGTTCGTGTGAAGCGTCGTAAACACCAAGTGGCCCGTCAATGACGCCTGTGCGGCAATTTCGGCCGTCTCAAGATCGCGAACCTCACCCACGAGAATGATATCCGGGTCCTGACGCAGAATCGAACGCAAGCACCGGGCAAAGGTCAACCCGATGGCCGGCTTCATCTGCACCTGAACGAGACCATCCAGGTCGTACTCGACGGGGTCTTCCGTGGTGATGATCTTCACGTCGATCCTGTTCAGCTCGCTCAGCGCCGAGTAGAGCGTTGTCGTTTTTCCGCTCCCCGTTGGCCCCGTCACGATAACGATCCCGTTCGGCTTGCTGATGAGCTGTCGCGTGATCTTGAGCTCGGCCGCCTGAAACCCCAGTCTCTCCAAGTCGAAACTAACCTGACTGCGATCCAAGACACGCAAAACCACGCTTTCGCCGAACATCGTTGGTAGAACGCTCACACGCAGGTCCACGGGATTACCCTGGACCGTCAACGAAATTCTCCCGTCTTGCGGCAGCCGCCGTTCTGCAATATCCAAGTCGGCCATAACCTTGATCCGCGAGCTTAGGGCCGCCGCAATGTACTTCGGAGGAGGAATCATCTCATACAAAACGCCGTCAATGCGATAACGCATCTTGTACTCGTTCTCAAACGGCTCAAAGTGAATGTCGGAGGCTTTATCCCGGATGGCCTGTAGAAGAACGAGGTTCAGCAGCTTCTTGACAGGGTTCGATTCCGACAGTTCCTTCAACTCGTCCAGGTCGATGCTCTGATTCCGCCCTTCGAACTCAGCAAGAAAGGCGTCGGACTGAATCTCGTCAATCAGCTCGGTAATGTTGTCGTCTTGCGTCTCATAATACTTCGTTAGCGCGCTCTCCAATGCATCCCGATCCGTCATCTTGGCCGTCACATTGAATCCCATGAGCGTCCGCAGATCATCGGTCGCCCTGAAGTTCTCCACGTTGTCGAGCACCACCATCAACTCATTCTTTTCCTTCTCGTACCCAATCGGGATAATGTGATAGGTTTTGGCCATCTGCGCAGGCACCTTCTCGATCACCTCCGGCTTGATGGTCAATCCGTCAATGCTGACATATTCCATCCCCCGCTTAGCCGCGAGAGCCACCTGCAATTGCGTCTCGTCAACCAGCCCCAGTTCGAGGAAAATCTCCCCGATCCGTACCGCGCCGCCGCGCTGCTTCTGGATGGTCAGGCATTCATGAACCTTGTCCCTGCTCAAAACCCCCATCTTCATCAGGATTCGGCCCAAGGGCCGGCCACGCAACTGCTCCACAGGAGGAAGCTTGATAGCCGTTCTCGTCTTGCCCATTTCTCGAAATCCTCAACAGACCCTATAATCCAGGACGTACTTATTATAATAAAGTAAACACTTATGTTCACAAAAATTACCTATTGGACACATGGTTACCGAGACACGGCACGATCATGCGCACACCACGCAGTTTTCCCATGCTGACAATATGGCCCTCCGACAAGCGATGCGTAGAGCCTCCGCACAGGGAAGTCCGTACAGCGGTCGGGCAGCCGAACCTGGGCCGGGGACTACGTCTTGAGGATCGGCCCGATGTCCTCCATTTCCTTGGCCGCTTCCGCAGCCTTCTTCCTCATCTTGCCTCTCGCGGCGGCCATCTTGGCCATCGCCTTTTCCTGCAAAGCCCCAGGCTGGCGGCCCTTGTCCAGCATCTCCTCCAGAGTGATCTTGCCAGTGTCGTACAGTTGCCAGAGATGCTCGTCGAGGAGCTGCATACCCAGTTTCTTGCCTGTCTGAATACTGGAATCAATACGGTAGGTCTTGTTCTCTCGGATCAGGTTGGCGATCGCCGGCGTCACGACGAGGAATTCGTAGGCCGCTACACGACCGCGCCCCGTAGCCAGCGGGCAGAGGGCCTGGCTCAGCACAGCAAGCAGGTTGCCACTCAATTGGATGCGAATCTGTTCCTGTTGGTCTACCGGAAAAACGTCAATGATTCGGTTGATCGTACCCGCAGCACTGGTCGTGTGGACGGTGCTGAAGACCAAGTGTCCCGTCTCGGCGGCACGGACCGCCGCCCCAATCGTCTCAAGGTCGCGCAACTCACCCACCAGGATAACGTCGGGATCCATTCGCAGCACACGCCGCAGCGCTTCGGAGAAACTGGGCACGTCCACGCCGATCTCACGCTGGTTGACGATCGATTTTTTGTGCGGCTGGTAATACTCGATGGGGTCTTCGACGGTTATGATATGGCGATCGAAGTTCTCGTTGATGTAGTTGATCATTGTAGCCAGGGTCGTCGTCTTGCCGCTGCCCGTCGGACCCGTGACCAAGAAAAGGCCGCGGGGACGCCGACAGAGTGCCGCGCAGATCTTCGGCAACCCGATCTGCTCAAACGTAAGAATCTTATTCGGAATCTGGCGAAGCACGACCGAAACATTGCCTTTCTGCTTGAAGACCGAGACGCGAAAGCGGGCGGCATCACCAAAGGCAAAGCCGTAATCGGTGCCTCCTTCTTCCTGGAGTTCCTGCTGGCATCGTTCCGGCGTAATGCTCTTCATCAGGGCCACCGTATCATCCGGGTCGAGCACCTTCGTCTCAAGGGAGCGCAGATGCCCATCTATGCGAAGCACGGGCGGCCGCCCAACCGTGATGTGAATATCGGATGCCCCCTGCGAGACGCACGCCTGGAGGATTCGATCCATGTTCAATGTTGCCATTTAGCCATCCTCTATCAATGAACCCTGTTACTCAAGTGCGACTCCCTCTGTCTGGGTAATGCGCGAGACTTCTTCGGGCGTGGTAATCCCTTTGAAAACCTTCAGCTTGCCGTCTTCCACGAGGGCGCGCATCCCGCTGGCCTTTGCGGCCCGGCGCAGCTCTGCCGTTGTTGCTCGCTTGAACGCCAATTCCCGCAGCTCGCTGTTCATCTCAATCATCTCGAATATACCAAGCCGGCCCTTATATCCGGTGTTTTGGCAAGCGCTGCACCCGGCCCCTCTGTAAACCGGGTGGGTCTTGATCTCCGCCGGGTCAATTCCGACCAAGCGCAGATGCTGGGGGCGGGGATTCTCATCCACCACCTTGCACTTCTTACATATGACCCGTACAAGCCGCTGTGCCATGATCGCCTGAATGGAGCTGGCTACCAAAAACGGCTTGACACCCATGTCGATCAGACGCGTAATCGCGCCGCAAGCGTCATTCGTGTGCAGCGTGCTGAACACCAAATGGCCCGTTAGAGCGGCCTGGATCGCAATATCCGCAACTTCGCTATCGCGAATCTCGCCGACGAGGATGATGTTCGGCGCCTGGCGCAGCATGGACCGGAGAATCTTATCGAACGTCAAGCCGATGTCCTCCTTCACCTGGCATTGGTTCATGCCGGCGAACATGTACTCGACGGGATCCTCGGCCGTAACGATCTTCTTATCCGGCTTGTTCAACTCCTGCAAGGCGGCGTACAGCGTCGTCGTCTTGCCGCTTCCGGTAGGCCCGGTCACCAGAAAGATGCCGTTGGGTCTCTTGATGATGCGCTGGAATATCTCGTAGTTGTCCTGTTCGAACCCCAAAGACTCGATGCCGATATTGACGGCGTCGGGCCTCAGAATACGCAGGACAACGCTCGGGCCGTGGTTGCCGGGCAGGGATGAGACGCGAAAGTCGATGTCTTGGCCGGCGATAGTCCGCTTGATACGGCCGTCCTGGGGCAGCCGTTTCTCTGCAATGTCCATCCCCGAAAGGATTTTCAGACGGGTAACTAAAGGCGCCTGCATGTTTTTGGGAATGTTGTCTTTCTCCAGGCAGACACCGTCGACACGATAGCGTATGCGCACACGGTCAGCCATCGGCTCGACATGGATATCACTGGCCCGCATGTGGTAGGCGGTATCGATGATGAGGTTCACGAGCCGAATGATGGGCCCTTCGTCGCCATCACCGCCCGCTTGCGCCCGGATCGCCTCAGCGGCCAACTCGCTACCCACCTCGGCCAACTCCGCGGCGGTGGCGTCGATACTATGCCGGAGCCTGTCATCATCTTCGGTAGCGACAGCCTCTTGGAGCGATTCCTCGATGTACGCTTTGATCTTCTTGGGACTGGCGAGGTAGCATTCAAGCTCGGTGTTCAGGCGCAACCGGACTGAGTCCATCATATCGAGATCCATCGGGTCGCCGACGATCAGCTTGAGCCTCCCGTTCGTCATGCTCAAGGGCAGGATGTTGTGTCGCCTGATCAGGTCCTCCGGGACGATCTTCGTGGGCTCAGGCGGAATTGTGGTCTGGTTCAGATCGACGTAATGGAAGCCGAATTGCTTGGCGAGGGCCTTTGCCAAGGTATCCTCATCGACCAGTCCCTGATCGAGCAAGACCTGGCCAAGTCGCTTGTTGCTGGCCCTGCCCGTCTTGATCGCGTCGATCAGGGCCTCTTTCTTGACGACCCCAGCCTTGTAGAGGATTTCCCCTAGGTGCCTGCGTTGCTTGGTCATACAAACCTCGTGTGCCGCATCTACCGATCCCCATTGAGTATAGCACTTTCGACCGGATAAGTCAACTCTTCAATCTCCGTCGCAGGATGTCGAGGGCCGTTCGCGCGGTTCGTAAGCGGACGGCGTGCCGACCCTGGGAGAACAAGTAGCGAAAGACGTCCGTTCCGCCCGGATAGTCCACTGCAATATATACCAAGCCGATGGGTCTTTGTTCACTTCCACCGTCCGGTCCGGCAATGCCGGTTATGCCGATTGCATAATCAGTCCCTGCTGCGCACCGGGCGCCCCGGGCCATTGCCTCGGCCACCGGCTCACTTACGGCACCATGTTCGGCAAGCAACTCCGCCGATACACCCAGCTCGTCTATCTTAGCCTCGTTGCTGTAAGTCACCCACCCTCGGGCAAAATAACGACTTGCTCCCGGGACGTCGGTGATGAGCTTCGCCAGCAGGCCCCCTGTACAGGACTCAGCGGTGGCAAGGGTCTGGCCTCGGCGCGCCAGTGTCCGGCCCACAACCTCTGCCAAGGTCTCTTCACCGATCCCGTAGACCACGTCGCCAAGCCTCTGCCGCAGGGAAGCCTCCTCACGCCCCACCATCGCTTCTGCGCCGCTGCGGCTTGCTCCGGTGGCCACGATCTCGAGCGTAATAACGCCGGCGCTGGCCGTGCAATTCACCAGTGGGTTGCGGCCTCGCTCCATCGCATCGCCAAGCATCTCCGCAATCGTGGACTCTCCTGCCCCGAAACATCTCAGCCTTCTGACGACAATAGCCTGGTTTTGAACCTCCGTCCTCAACCGGGGCAGTACTGAGACCTCCAGCATCTGCTCCATCTCCCAGGGGACCCCGGGCAGGGCGAAGAGGAGCGTCTCACCCTTCCGGGCCGCGATGCCTGGCGCGGTGCCGCAGTCGTTGGGCAGCGGATCGGCACTTTCCGGCACACACGCTTGGATGGCATTCTTCTCTGCCATCTCCAACCCGCGACGCGTGAAGTAATCTCGTATGTGGGCCAGCAGGTCTTCACGCAGCACCAACTCGACTCCGAGGAATTCGGCCAGAGCCTGCCGCGTCACGTCATCATCGGTCGGTCCCAGTCCGCCGGTGGCAATCACGACCTCAGCCTCTTCTGCCGCCAGCCGAAACGCCCGAACGATAGCATCTGTCCTGTCACCGACAACGTACACGCCGACGACAGGGACACCGCTGAGCAGCAATTCGCGGCTGATGTGAGCGGCGTTCGTGTCCACCGTGCGCCCGCCGACAACCTCATTGCCGATGCTTACAATGCTTGCCTTCTTGACCTGGTCACCCATCTGGAGCTCAGTGTCCTCCTCACCGTGGCCGGCCCAACACGCATCATCCATGTCGCTCACATTTCGATCATCGCCTTCACCACACCGTTAGCGTATCCGGCCACCATATCGAACGCGTCCTTGACCCGATCCAACTTGAATCGGTGCGTCACCATGAAATCCGGATTCACCCGGCCGGACGCGACAAGATCGATGGCCGCTTGGGTACACTTGTTCTGTCGGCGCACGTTGACCATCGTGATCTCCTTGCGGCGGGCCTTGTCGAGGCAGATGGAGACCTTTTCCGACCTCGGTATGCCAATGAGCATGAGCCTGCCACCGGGCTTGAGCAGGTCGATCGCCTGATCGATCGTCTCCTGCTGACCGGCACATTCATATACTATGTCCGCCCCCAGCGGATTTTGTTTCAGCACAGCGCCGACAATATCTTCCTCAAGCGGATTGCCCACCCAGGTCGCACCATGCTTCGCGGCCACTTCGACACGCTCGGCGATCTTCTCGGTCACGTAGCAGGTCCGGACTCCGGCCGCTCTCGCACTGATCATGCAGCTTAGACCGATGGGACCGGCGCCCAGAATCGCGATGTCTGCGCCCTTCGGCAACCGGGACTGCTTGACGGCATAGACCGCGATGGCAAGTGGTTCGCAGAGAGCTCCCTGTTCGAGGCTGATGGCGCCATTGGTGGGAAAGCAGGCCTCCTCCGGCATCACGATGTAGTCGCTCAGGCACCCGTCGCCCTGCCCGGGCGTTCCGAGAAATCGCAGCTTGTAGCAGGTATTCTCCCGGCCCGCTCGGCACTGCTCGCAGTTATGGCACGAGATCGCCGGCTCGACCACTACCTCCTGGCCCACTGTAATGCGTTGGACCGCAGGCCCAATCTCCGCCACCGTCGCAGCACATTCATGGCCTACGATGAACGGATACTGAACGACCTGTGAACCGATTCTCCCTGTTTCGTAGTAGTGGACGTCCGAGCCACAGACGCCCACCTTTTCGATCTTCAAGAAGACGTCAGTGTCTCTCTCTATCACCGGGTCGGGGACGTCCCGCAACTCCATCTGGCGAATGCCTGTTAGTACGGCTGCTCTCATTGACCGATACACCCCCGGTGGATCAAAGCGCGTTTAGACGTTGAAACGGAAGTTGATGATATCCCCGTCCTTTACGATGTACTCTTTACCCTCCAGCCGCATCTTTCCCGCCGCTCTGACCGCTTTCTCATCCCCCAGTTCCTTCAGGTCGGTGTAAGCCATCGTTTCGGCCCGAATGAAACCCCGCTTGATATCGGTGTGGACCTTGCCGGCCGCATCCAGCGCCACCGTCCCGTTTCTGATCGGCCAGGCTCGAACCTCATCCGGCCCCACCGTCAGGAAGCTGATCAGCCCCAAGGCGGAATAACACACCTGGACGAACTTCTCGGCCGCGGACTCGGTGATGCCCAAATCGGCCATGAACGTCACTCTGCTATCAGGGTCGAGTTGGGCCAGCTCATGCTCCAGCTTGGCGCACATCGTAACACTCGATGTCGAGCCCTCCAGCGCGACCGATTCGCCTGCCTGGTTCTCTCCGACGTTCACGACGATCGCCATGGGCTTCTGCGTCAGGAACCCGAGGGACTTGATCATCGCCCGCTCTTCGTCCGTTTCAATGGCACCGCTGATCGGCTGTTCAGCCTCAATGGCATCTTGCAGCTTCTTCTGCAGCGCCAGTTCCGCCTTGTCCTGCGCCTGGGTCTTGGTGGGCTTGTGCACCTGCTTTTCCAGCTTCTCGATGCGCGTGGTGACCAGTTCCAGGTCTGAGAGCAACAGCTCGGTTTGCAGTTCCGTTAGGTCACGCTTGAAATCCACACTGTTGCGATAGGCCGGAACGGTCGGACTCGTGAAGGCTCGCACGACCAGGACCAGCATATCGACCGTGCGAATCTGTCCGATCAGCCGTCGCGCCGAGGCGCGCCCGTGCTCATCCGTGAAGCTGAAGCCCGGCAGATCCAACACGTCTATGGTCGCGAGGACCTTCTTCTTGGGCTTGTACAGTTTTTCGAGCCAGTCGAGGCGTTCGTCAGGCACCGAGACAATAGCCTCTTCAATGGCCGTGGCTCCCATAGGCGGGACGGCTTTGCCGCTGATGGCCGAGAAGATCGTACTTTTGCCGGACTGCATCAGCCCGAGCAAGGCTGCCTTCATCTCACGCTCCGGGTTGTACCCTGAATCATATCATACACGCTGCCGCCGGCGGCATCATACGCAACGATGGCGGGGAAATCAACCACCTCAAGTCTGCGGATCGCCTCCGTGCCAAGGTCTTCGTACGCAACCGTCTCGGCGGCTACGATGTGCTTGCTTAGCAGCGCTCCCGCCCCCCCAAGGGTGGACAAGTGAACGGCTCCGTACCGCCGCAGCGCCCGGCGAACCTCGTCATTGCGGTAGCCCTTGCCGATCATGGCGCGCAGACCACAGGCAATCAGCCTGGGACTGAACGGGTCCATGCGTGATGCCGTAGTCGGCCCGGCTGCGCCGATCACTGCCCCGGCTCGGGCCGGCGTGGGCCCGACGAAGTAGATGATAGTCCCTTCGAGCTCTATGGGCAGCCTCTCACCGCGATCCAGAGCGGCGCACAGGCGCTTGTGGGCCACGTCTCTGGCCGAGTAAACCACGCCGCTGAGAGTTACCTCGTCGCCCGCCGTCAAGCGACGGACATCCCTTTCGGCGATGGGAGCACGCATTTGCATCACCGGACCCGATCTCCTGAATCTGCTCACACGGACCACAAACCCGTCATGCGTCCAAGACAGCCAAGAATTCTGAGTGTATCGTATCTGGCAGACGTTGCGAACTGAAAAACTCGCCCGGAAGAACCCCAGTACCCATTCGCTTCGAACTCCGGATCGCACGCCGGCACCTGCCAGAAGGTTTGCCGAAATACTTATTGCACCGGACGCGTGCGTGCTATAATGGCTACCGCCATGTCAAAGTACCCGATATTTCTGGAGCTTCGTGGCAGGCGGGTCGTGCTCGTCGGTGGTGGCGCTGTAGCCGCGCGCAAGGCCGGAGTCCTGCTTGAAGCGGGGGCACGCCTTATCGTCGTGGCTGAGCAAGCCACCGGGGTGCTGACCACGATGTGCACGCAGCAGGGCGCCAAACTGATTCGGTCCAAGTATGCCAAAGAGTATGTCGCTGAGGCAGCCCTGGTCGTCGCGGCGACGAACGACGCGAAAGTCAACCGGCAGGTATACGCCGACTGCCAAGCTCTGGGCATCCTCTGCAACGTGGCTGACGATCCTGAATGCTGTGATTTTTTCGTGCCGGCCGTTGTCAAGCGGGGCGATCTGCAGATTGCTATCAGTACCGAGGGCAGTTGTCCCGCTTACGCCGGTCATCTGAAGAAGAAACTCGAGGCCATCTTCACGGAAGAGCATGGCCAGTTCCTCACGGCGCTCGAACAAGTGCGAAAGCAAATCACAGACAGCCTTTCCGATCCGGCCGAGCGCAAGGCGCTCCTGGGCGAGCTCGTGGACGACAAGTCGTTCAGTTACTTTTGTGAGAATGGCCCCGCCGCCTGGCGCAAGAAGGCTGAGGAGAGCATCGAGTCTCGCAAAGCCAAGAGCTGACAGCCCTCAAGAGACCGCCACCCTTGCGACCGGCAGGGAGGGCGTCAGTGCCAAGTCCCGGCGCCCCAGAAAAACGCTTCGACCTCAAGACCCGGTTGAGCGGAAGAGACCGCCAACGACCTCTCGGCCTCAGACAAGGTCTAAGCCTCGATCTTGTCGATGGTTATCTGCAGGTGCTTCTGGCGGTGACCGATGCGCCTCCTGCTGTTCTTGCGTCTGCGGAGATGAGTGATGTAGATCTTGTCGTCCTTGACGACGGATTCCTCGGCTGTGCTGGCGAATGACGCGATCACCTTGACATCGTCCAGATAAGGGGTGCCGATCCGGCACTTCTCGCCGTCGCCGACGAACAAAACCTTATCCAGTTCAACCTGCTTGGCACCGGGTTCGACATCGGTCAGCTCGATATTCAGGCGATCGCCTTCCGCGACCTTGTATTGCTTTCCGCCTTGCTCAACCACTGCGTACATCTCTAAAGCTCCGGATCAAGAACTCGAATCGTGGAAAAACCGGTATGTTATGCGTACGATGGTCTTTCTGTAAAGAGATTTCTGTGGTATTTTCGCACCCGACTGCCTCAGGCGTTGCCCAATACCTGAACGATGCCTTCTCGGGAGTGCCTCAATGATATTGGCCATGCTCAACGACAAGCTTGTTCCTGCCGATACCCTCGACTCCGCCTACTTTGACCGGGGGGTCTATTTTGGTGACGGCGTCTATGAAGTCATGCGCAGCTACAACGGCAAGCTTTTCGCCTTCGAGGACCACATGGAGCGGTTCGCCCGGAGCCTGGCCGAGATTCGCATCGAAACCATCCCCATCGACGTGATCCGCGACCGCGTGCAGCGAGCTTTCGAGGCCGCCGGGCTGCCCAACGCCAAGATCTACTTCCACGTGACCCGGGGCTGCGGCCCGCGTAACCACGCCTGGGATAAGAGCATGAAACCCAACTTCTTTCTGACCATCGGTGAGGTGGCCGACAGC
>CAZGRF010000011.1:18086-20493 GCA_964527825.1 uncultured Pirellulales bacterium | reverse complement strand
GTGACCGTCTCCCACTCGTCGGAGGCCGGCGGCTCGGTGTCGCCCGTCCACTGGAGGAAAGCGGATGAGGTGGGGCAGGCCCGGCCGCGTGACGCATCGGGGCCGAGCCGCTTCTCGCGCGGACGAGGCGCTGTCGCTGCGTGAGTCTGCGTTGGCCGGTGACATCTCTCCATGCACGTCTTCCTTCAACCGTCACATGCCAATGCTACCACCCGCCTGCGGCGCTGTCAAGCATCGAGCGCTGCGATCCGCAGGTGACGCACACGCCTGAACCCTCCCGCATACGTGATCGCGTCCGGCAGCAAAGGCTTGCGGGGACTCATAGAATACCGTGCGTCCCAAGGCAGGTGGTCGGGGTGATCCATAGTCTCCGCTTCATGTCCCGAGAGGCCAGTGGACCGACAGGCGGCAGGCAACAGGATTCATCCGATCGGCGTGCAAGTCGAGCATTGACATCTACTTACGACGGGATAATACTCGCACCCCACGCGGTGACGGATCCCCTTCTTTCTTCCGGCGTGTTGGCCGTGTCGCGATATTCGGGCCGCCGGGGGATTTTTGTCCGCAAAGGGCCACAGATTCTCCGTCTATAACTGCGGTGAATGGGAAAATGGTCCAGATGAGTGAATGCACGAGAAGCCTGGAAGCAGAAAAGCGGACGAGCCCTCCAGCACCGCAGGCGGGTGACCTGATGGCTGTCGTGGCCCACTACCAGGGACCGCTGCTGCGCTATGTCGGCCGGATGCTGGGCGCCAGGGACAGCCAGCGAGAGGACGTCGTGCAGGAGACGTTCGTCCGACTACACCGGCAGGTTTCCGCCCACGGAGCGGACAGCGTCACGCATCTGACGACCTGGCTCTTCCGGGTGGCGCACAACCTAACACTGGATGCGCTGCGCCAGAAGGTGCGACGGCGCGACGCCGGACAGACCTCGGCTGATCCGGCCGCAGCGGCCGACGAGCAAGCCGCAGATGATCTGGATGCGCTGGGCGAAGTGATCCGCCAGGAGGCCCGCCAAGTGGCGCTGCGCGAGCTGTCGCAGCTTGACGATGCGCACCGGCAGGTGATTCTGCTGAAGGTTGTGCAAGGCATGACTCTCAGACAGGTGGCCGAGGTGATCGGCATGTCGGTCACGACGGTCAACTGCCGGCTCAACGAAGGCCTGGGCATACTGGCCCGGCGGCTGCGAACGGCGGGTGTCGTCTGAGCGCAACGCCGAGCGACGGAAGGCAGCAATAGACAACGCAACTGTGAGATCGACTCTTCCGGCTGCGGCCGGGTGAGGAGTGAGCTATGAACCGTCAACAAGCAGAGAAACTACTGGCCGCCCTGATCTTCGATGATCTGGACGAAGCCTCCAAGGCCGAGCTGCTGGCCTACTTGCAGACCGACGATGAACTGCGGGAGCGCCTGGCCGACATGCGCATGGCTGCCAAGCTGGCGTGTGACGCAGTCAACGATGGGCCGGACCCGGCTCTGAGCAAACGCCGACTGAAAGAGCTCGAGCGCCTCGCCAGAGCTGGTAGACTCCGAACGCATGTGATCCTGCGTCGGTACCTGACATCGGCGGCCGCTGTTCTGATGCTATGCGTATTTCTGGCCGGGCTGCTCCTGCCCAAGTTCACGGCACGTTCGGAGCAAGCCAGAGCCACCGCGGCCAAGACCCGGGAGATGGAAAGACGCCTGAACGAGAAAGGGTATACCGCCTCCCTGCCCGAGCAATGGCCTCAAGACATCAGCGGTCGGGTCCATGACGAAGGGATGGGCGGCTACGGCATGAGTACCGAGAGTGCCCAGGGGTATGGAGGCGGGAGGATGGGTGGCATGGGTGGCTACGACGGAGGCGCAGCCGGCTACGGCATGGGTGGCATGGGTGGCTACGGCATGGGTGCGGAAGGTGTCCAGAACAAGCCCACCGCTTCGCCTGAGGACGGCTCCATTCGTTATACAGGCGGACCGTCACTTGACGTGAAATTAGACCAGATCCGCGTCGCGAGAGGCGGGCGGTCTTCCTCATCTTCGGCGCAGGCAGGTGCGCGGTCGTCCGATTCCGAAGCGGAACGGTTGAAGAGGTTGCTGCAGGAACGTAGAAATGTGCAACTTCATAACGCGCCGCGTGGCAGCGAGTTGGTAGCCTCCACTCCACCGGCGTCGGTTCAGCCACCGACCTCGACAGTAGGTGCCAAACCGGCAGCGAGCAGTGTCACAGGAGCAGTGCCTTTGCCCACGCCGCCGCCGGCGAGCCTCGGAGGGGACCGCGAGGCAACGATAAGCTACGGCTGGTCGGGTACGGTCACTCCCGAGCGGCCTCCCGGATTCGTCTTTACGCCGGCAGGCGGCCCGCGGGACGGGGACGCAAGCGGCGAGATCGCGGCCGGTCCCATGTATTCGGATGCGAGGACGTCCA
>CAZGRF010000011.1:2633-17986 GCA_964527825.1 uncultured Pirellulales bacterium | reverse complement strand
GCTGGATCAGACGACTGTGGCAGACCCCAACCGTGCGACCTTGGGTTTGCACGAAGCGCTGCACGAAGACACGAGCGACTTGCCTTCGGAGTCGCGTTTCAAGGTGGTGCCGGTCAACCCGTGGGTCATGACCGAGCGTGACGCGCAGTCCACTTTTGCCCTGGACGTGGACACGGCGTCATACGCCCTGTGCCGGCGCTATATTCGCAGCGGTTTCTTGCCGCCGGTCGGCGCGGTCCGCATGGAGGAGTTCATCAATGCCTTCGACTATGCCTATCCGCAGCGGGACACGCCGACCTTTTCCGTCTACGCCGAAGGGGCGCCTTCGCCTTTCGCACCGGCAGGTCAGGACCTGACGCTGCTGAAGATTGCGGTCAAGGCCCGCACCGTGGGCCGCGACCAGCGCCGCGCCGCGCACCTGGTCTTTGTGATCGATGCCTCGGCCTCGATGGACCAGCCGGACCGTCTTGGCGCAGTCCAGTCCGCTCTGGATCTGCTGATCGACAGGCTGTCAGACGGGGACCGTGTTTCTCTGATTACCTGCGCCAACGAAGCGAGGTTGCATTTGGAAGCGATCCCGGCCGGGCAGAAGGATACGATCTGCGGCATGATCCACGCGATCCAGCCGGCCGGCCCCACGAATCTCCTGGCTGGGCTCAAGCTTGGCTACGCCACGGCCCGCCGGGCCTTTGTCGCCGGACAGATCAACCAGGTCGTGCTCTGCTCGGACGGCGTGGCCAACGTCGGCCAGATTGAGGCAGATGCTGTGCTGGCGGAGGTGGCCGAGGACCGCAAGCAGGGGATCACCCTGACCTGTGTGGGTGTCGGGTACGGGGCCTACAACGACACTTTCCTGGAAGCTCTGGCCGATCGCGGGGACGGTCGATATGTGTTTCTCGATTCCGCTCCCGAGGCCCAGGAGGCTTTGGTGGGGCAATTGGCCGACACGCTCCAGACCGTAGCCAAGGACGCCCGCATCCAAGTCGAATTCAACCCCACGCGCGTGCGACGCTACCGGCTGATTGGTTACGAGAACCGGGACATCGAGGACCAGCGGTTCCGCGACGACACGATCGACGCGGGCGAGGTTGGATCGGGCCAGTGTTCGACGGCCCTGTACGAGCTGGAGCTGATGGCCCCTTCGTCCCGGAACAGTGACACTGACATCGGCACCGTGTTCGTCCGGTATCGTGACACCGACACCGGCGGCATCGAGGAGATCGCACGGTCCTTGGCTGGGTCCATCGTGCGGCGACGGTCTGTGGCGGAGGACCCGCGCTTCTGTCTGGCCGCCGGCGTGGCGCGGTTTGCGGAGTGGCTGCGTCAATCCGAACACGCACGCGACACGAAGCTGGTGGATGTGCAGGTTCTGCTCGAGGAGGTTAGCGCCGCCTTGCCGCTGGATGGAGACATCCAAGACCTGGCGCTGCTGGCGCGTCAGGCCGAGAACCTGCCGCGGGCGCGGTAAGAGGCGCCGCGGAGGAGTGCCTCCCCGTTCCATTCTTTTACATACGTTTTACACCCAAAGAGTCTGAATTTGTCGTATTATTTCTATGGCGACATTTTCGCCTGGAATACACAGAGACGATTGGGGAAAGGGTACAACCGTGTGGAGCTATGTGCGAGTCAGTTTGCTTGTCTGGCTGTGGGCGTCGGTCGCCACGGGCGCGACGCCTGCGCCTGCGCCATCCAAACCATTGTCCTCCGGTGTCGAGATCGACCAGGTTCAGGTCACGGGCCACATCGACGGTCGGCATCTGGCGGTGACTCTGGACTTCGAGGCCCAGGTCCGCCGGGACGCCGGCGCCATGCTTCTCGTCCGGGGAGATGCCGTCCTGGAGAAGCTCGATCCGCTGCTGACGGAAGGCCGGCTGGACTACGATCCGAACGACAAGGCCTATCGTATCACGTGGCCGCGCGCGGGCCATCACCACATCGGCGCGACCTTCGTGGTTCAGAGCGCGACGGAGCCTGACGGTCCCTGGCGCCGCGCCAGCCTGGACGTACCGAGCGGACGTGTGCGCCGAATCCGCTTGGTCAGCAGTCAACCGGACATCGAGGTCCAATTGCCGGGCGCGTTGCAGGTCCAGCGCCGCGTGGACGGCGGCCAGTTGGTGGTCGAAGGGCTGCTTGGGCCGCGCGAGCCGGTGGAGATCCGATGGAAGCCCCAGGTCCAGTTGACCGGCGCCGAGCTGGTTCTTTCCAGTGAGGCCAACACGATTGTCGATGTCCGCGCCGGTCTCATGCAGGTCGACGCGCTATTCGACTTCCAGGTGGCGCAGGGCCGGATCGAGACGCTGACCTTCAACGTGCCCTCCAATCTGAGCGTCACAGCGCTGCACGGCACGTCGATCCGCGCCTGGGTCTTGGGCGATGCGGTCGACGGAGTCCGGCCGTTGCGGGTGGAGTTGAGTCGTCCCCAGGACAAGGAGTATCGTCTTCGCATCCAGGCGGAGGCCGGCATGGACGCGTTGCCGTTGACAGCGGAGGTGCCCGTCATCGAGCCGACCGGCGGTATCCGGGCCAGCGGCCAGTTGGTCATAGGGACCAACAGCGCGCTGCAACTAGTGGTGCAAGAATCGTCCGGCCTGACGCAGATCGATGCGGCCGCCTTCGCACGGGTCCAGACGCCTGATGGTCAGGACAGATCGATTCCGCAGGGTAAAGCCTTCTTCTACACGTATGCGGGCAGCCGATACCGCTTGCGGCTGGCGGCCGACGACATCGTTCCTGCCTATGAAGTTGCCGGGCGACTCGTGGCCCGGGTCAAAGAAGACGACTTGCTGGTGGAGACGGAACTGGAGCTCGATGTGCGTGAGGCACCGATCCGCCAGTTGGAGATTACGATACCGGCCGGGTTCGTCGTGGCCGCGGTCGATGGCGATCAAGTCGAAGACTATCACTTGCCGGACGAGGTCGATGCAGGCCGGCCCGCCACGGTCCGCGTGGCGTTCAAGGAACCTGTGATCGGCAGGACGTTGCTTCGCCTGCGCTTGGAACTGGGTAGGGGACCGCTGGGCGAGGTTCAGACCGTTTCGGCTCTGCAGGTGAAGGGCGCTAAGACCCAGCGTGGGTACGTGGTGGTGGCGACAGACGCGGGGATCGAGATCGATCCGCCGCAGAGTGAGAACCTCCGTGAGGTTCACACGGCTTCGGTTCCCCTGCGCGTGCCCCAGGCCCAGTACGCGTATCGATTCCGCGAGGCAGACTGGACACTGAGCCTGATGGCGCGGCGGCGACCCGCTGAGGTGCGGGCCGAGGTCTTTCACCTCCAGTCAATCGGTGAGACCCTGGCCTACGGATCGGCCGTCGTCAACTACCTCATCACCGGTTCTCCCGTCGACGAGCTAAGGTTCCGTCTGCCGGCGGAGTACAACAATGTTGAGTTCGTCGGCACGGACGTTCGCCGCTGGGTGCGGGAGGACGATGTCTGGGTCGTCAAGCTCACACGCAAAGTCCTCGGTGACTACAACCTGGCCGTGACGTACACCCAACGGCATGCTTCCGACCAGCCTGTCCAACTCGGTGCATTGCGTTGTCAGGACGTTCAGACCCAAACCGGGTACGTGGTGGTAACCAGCCATCTCGATCTGAAGCTGCGACTGGCGTCGGGTCCGACTGCCGACGTGGCCGGTCTGCTGCCGATCAGTTTGGATGAGTTGCCCGGCGACTACCGCCTGCTGACCAGCAGTCCGATCCTGGCGGCGTACAAGTATGTCACGGAGCCCCATGCCGGTCTCCTGACGGTCGATCCCTATCGGCGCAGCGAACTGCTGCCGGTGGTGGTGGACATTGCGGATCTCCAGACCAAACTCGCGGTTCGCCCGGATGGGCGGATCGAATCCGCTACGACGGTCCGCTACAAAGTCAAGAATACGACCGGCCAATTCATCGCTCTTGCCATGCCTGCCCAGACGCGGGTGTGGGCGGTGTCATCCATCGAGCCCGGGCCCGGCGGGTCGGAGCAATCGAGCCGCTTGGCCGCCTCTCACGACCCGAGCAGCGGGCAACTGCTTATCCCGCTCCATCGTCGAGTCAACCCTAACGATCCGCTGACCATCGAGTTGGAGTATGGTCAGGTGCATGAGGCCGGTGGGTGGTGGAGACGCCGGGTGGATTTGACCGCGCCTCGTTGCGCCGTGCCCATTGTCTATGCGGATTGGCGGCTGATCGTGCCGGATCGTTGGGCGGTGAACTCGGCGGGGGGGAACATGCAGGCGGAGACTCAGCCGCAAACCCGTGTCTCTCTGGCGGCGTTCATGGGCCAACTCGGGCCATTCTGGGCCGATGCCGCCGGTCGATGGCCAAACCGACCTGCCGCGTGGATCATGGGTATCGTTGTTGCGGGTTTGTTGCTGATTGTGGGCCTGCTGCGCCGCGCGTGGCTGCCCGAACTGGCTATGTTTGCGGTGTTGGTCTGTGTCACCTGGGTCGGCGTGGAGGCGGGGATGCGTCGCATCAACGTGCCCACCTCACCCACGACGCTGAGCTACGCGCAAGCGGTCAGCGTAGACCCGAGCGAGGCACTGCACGTGAAGGCGGAGTTGATCCCGGCGTGGCGTCACAACGTCACCGTCTCGGATATTGTTGGCGTTGCGGTGGTCACCGTCGCCGCCTTGGGCCTGTCCCTCGCTCGGCGGCGTCTGTGGAAGGTTGCTCTGACGGCTGTCGTGGTTGCAGCGATGTACATGGGTGCGAAGGTACCGGTCGCATGGCCCGCGCTGAAGGTCCTCTCAACATGGTTGGCGCCCGCCGCCCTGACGGCGTGGTTTGTATATCGGCTGTGGCGAAGGCAGCCGATGCTCACACGCGCGGCGGCCGTGACGATGATCCTGCTGGTAGCATGCGCGGGCGGCGGCTGCGCCGGTTCCGGGGCCGCACACGCGCCGGCCCTCGGGCGTCCTACGATCGAGCGGATCGAGTGCGCTCTGCACGCGGGCGCCGACAGTGTGGAAATGAAGTACAGCGTGCAGATCTCCGCCCGGGGACCTTCGAGCTTTCCACTCCTGGACGAATCGGCTGTGTTGATCTCGCCGGTCGAGCTGGCCGATCACGTAGACCTCAAGACGGATGAGGGCCGGCACGTCGTGCACGTGGACAAGCCTGGAACGTACGAGGTGGAAGCCACGTTCCTCGCGGCCCTGCCACCTGCCGGGCCGGACCAGCAGCGGCGCTTCGAGTTGGCCCTGCCGGTGGCATTGACTAACCGCGTGAGCTTGGTTGTCCCCGATGCCAACGTCGTGGTCACGGCCCCGCAGGCGGCGCTGCTGACCCGCACCCAGGAGACGGGACAGACCCGCGTCGAGGCCATGTTCACGCCCGGGCAGTCGGCCGTGTTCACGTGGCGTCCGCGCGAGCGGCAGACCGCCCAAGAGAAGGTTCGCTTCTACGCCCAGGACCTGGCGCTGGCCCGCGTGACGCCCGGCCTGCTCCAGGTATTTCACACCATCCGTCTGCAGATCGCCCAAGGCCAGGTGGATAGACTGACCCTGGGTGTCGCGCGAGGGCAGACCGTGACATCGGTCCATGGGCCGAAGATTGGAGCCTGGCGCTACGACCCGGCTGCGCATCGGCTGGAGGTCCGCTTGAGCCAGCCGGTGACAGGATCATACGCGCTGTCCCTGGTGACGCAATCAGCCAATGCGTCTGTGCCTTACGACGTGCGTCTGGAGCCCTTGACCGTTCAGGAGGCCCTGGACCAGCACAGCGTTGTGGGGCTGGCGGCGGAATCATCCGTGTACGTTCGTCTCGATCAACATCCGGCGGCTATGAACGTCCGCGACTACGTGCGCGAAGTTGGCGATCTCATCCAAGCCGCGCCCGGCGTGGCAGTCGAGCAAATCAGCCATGCCTTCCGGTTCGACTCACAAGCCAACGCCGTGACCGGCCGCGTGCAAGCGGTGCAAAGCGAGGTGCGAAGTCAGGAGATTGCTCGGTTCAACGTGGAAGACGATCGGCTCGTGTACAACAGCCAGTGGGACATCGAAATCGCCAAGGCGGGGCGCTTCGACCTGGACTTGCTCGTGCCCGAGGGTTTCGATATCGACGCACTGGAGGCGCAGGAAGTCAGCCACTGGGACGAGTCCACGGAGGCGGGCCAGCGTCGCGTGCGGGTGCACTTCAAACACAAGCTCATGGGCTCGATTCGACTGGGGCTGGCCTTGAGCCGGTCGGTGGCGGAGGTCCCAAATCGGCTGTCTCCGCCGCGCGTGATGGTGGCGGGTGCGATCAAACACACCGGGCATATAGTGATCGGCTCGGAGCAGGGCGTGCGTATATCCGTAGCGTCTCGCCAAGGGGTCAGCGAGATCAATCCGGCTGAACTCGGCCAGCCAGGCCAGGGGCTCCTGGCATTTCAGTTTCTCCGTCCCGATTGGGAGCTTCAGTTGCAGACCGAACTGATCCAGGCCAGGGTCACCGTGCAGGGCCTTCACATCGCCAAGGTAACGGATGGGTTGGTCCGCCACCAGCATGCGCTGCGCTATCGTTTGTACCACGCCGGGACCAAGACCTTCGCACTGACGCTGCCTCCGGCGGCCGTCGGCGTGACTATTACCGGAGCCGGCATCGCCCGACGTGAACAAACCGGGCCGGGGCAGTGGCAGGTGGAGCTGGCGGACAAGGTGTACGACCGGCCCTACCTGATGAATCTCGCCTATGAGACGCGCTACGACCCGGCTGACGGGAACGTTCCGCTCGTTCCGGTGCGGTGCCGCGAGGCCGACCTCCAGCAGGGTTACACCGTCGTCTTCGCTACGGATCGCGTGGAACTGGCGGCCGGCTCCATGGACGCCTCGCTGCGTCCGGCCGATGCCCGGAGCATCCCAGCGTATTTCGGCGCGGGTGATCTCTCCGGGGCGGCCATGTGCTATCGCAGCGTCTCGGTGCCGTACTCCCTGGTCGTGCGGGCCCAGCGACATGCGGCCGCCGAGCAGATCGGCGCCGAGGTGCTCAAGACCGAGCTGGTCTCCGTCGTTACCGCCGTCGGTCAGACGATCAGCCGGGTGGCTCTGTCGCTACGCGTTGGCAGTCAGCGCCATTTGCAGACGATCCTTCCCGAAGGCGCGACGATCTGGTCGTTGGCGGTGGATGGTCAGGCCGTGCAGCCGTCCGTGCGTGACACGGCCGAGGGACGCCAGGCGCTGCTCGTCCCGCTGCCGCAGCAAGTCTCCGATGACGTGCTGATCGACATGGTCTACATCGCCGCTTTGCCTTCGTCCGGACGCGGCACCGGCCCGGCCGATTGGCCTGGGCCTCACATCTTGTCGGGTCCGCGTTTTGACCTTCCGCTGAAGAACATCACGTGGCAGGTCTACCTGCCCCAAGATTTCAGCTATGGCGACCTGGGAGGGACAATGGCCCTCGATGCGCGCGCCCCGAAGGCCGGCAGCGTCCTGCGCTACGGCTGGCAGAGCTACCAATGGCAGATGCTGGAGGCCAACCGACGCAATGACCGGGTCGCCCAGCAGCAGCAGAGCCGGGCGCGCGAGCTGGCCGAGAAAGGCGACCAAGCCGCCGCCCGACAGGCCCTGACCAAGGGATACAACTTCTCCGTCGGCAACACGTCCCTGAACGAGGACATTCGCGTGGACCTGGACAATCTCGTGCGACAGCAGGCGAAGGTAGGACTGATCAATGCCCGAGGCCGTCTGCGCCAGCGAAGCGGTGAGGACCCACAGGGCCAGCCGGGCATCATCGCCGCGGACGGTCAGAGCTTCAGCCAGCAGCAAGCGGAGCGCCTCGCCAACTCACTAGGACAGGCAGACAGCGAGAACCTCGACCTGATCACCCGGCGGATTATCCAAGCTCAAACGGCTGCCGAGGCGCCGGTATCCCAGCTCCAGGTGACTGTGCCCGTCTGCGGCCGGATGCTGCAATTCAGCAGCCCTTTGCAGGTCGAGCCGGCCGCGGAGATGGCGGTGGCCTTCACGGCCAAGCCGCCGCGTCTAGCCGGAGTCGATCCCAGCCTGGGCTGGGGTCTCGGTCTCTTCGTGTTCTTGCTGGTCTGCGGGCTTGCGGTCAAGTGGATCGGCCGTCTCGGGATTCGCCTGCACACAGCCTTGTTGCCTGTGGCCAGGACTGCGACAGCCACCGGGGCAGGGCCTTCCGACGCGGATGATGCGACCGGTCAAGTCTCCGCAGACGAATTGCTCTGACCCGGCGCGGGATCGGCCGTAGGGTGCATAGACTCATCCGGGCCCGAAATCAGTGATTTCACAGCGCCCCGGTGGAGTGGATTGCCGACGGGCTGCTTCTGCGGCGAGCCGGCCATCGAAGAGCCGACTGCGGACAACTCCTTCGAGGACGCAGAGTCAGACTCGGACACAATACTTGACACCATCGGATTTTGCGGTTCATTTGCAAAAGCGTGACCTTGTGATTACCATGGGATGGACAAGAACGTCTATTGACCATTTGAGGATATCGCCACCGTGACAGACGAGCACAGCCAGACGGAGCTCTCGGTGGTTGTCCCGCTGCTCGACGAGCAGGACAATCTCCGCCCATTGTACGAGCAGATCGCGCGGGCCCTGGAGGGCCACTACCAGTACGAGATCATTTTCATTGATGACGGCAGTACGGATCAGGGCTTCCGCATTCTGACCGAGTTGCACGACGCCGACCCCAAGGTGCGGGTCATTCGGTTTCGCAAAAACTTTGGCCAAACGGCGGCCCTCAGCGCCGGCTTCGCCTATGCTCGAGGTCGTGTGATCGTGGCGCTGGATGCCGACCTCCAGAACGACCCGGCCGACATTCCTATGCTCGTGGCCAAGCTCGACGAGGGATATGACGTTGTCAGTGGCTGGCGCAAGAAGCGTCACGACCATGCGATCACAAGACGGTTGCCTTCACGGATCGCGAACGGGCTGATCTCGAAGATCACCGGCGTTGCGTTGCACGACTACGGCTGCACACTCAAGGCCTATCGGCGCGAAGTCCTTGCCGAGACCAGACTCTACGGTGAGATGCACCGTTTCATTCCGGCCCTGGCCAGTTGGAGTGGGGCCCGCATTGCCGAATGCGTGGTCAACCACCGGCCGCGAACCGCCGGCACGGCCAAGTACGGGCTCGGGCGTACCTGGAAAGTCGTGCTCGATCTGATCACCGTCAAGTTTCTCGGCTCGTTTTCGACCAAGCCCATCTACATCTTCGGTGGCCTCGGTGGGCTGACAGCCCTCCTCGCTATCCTGTTCGGCCTTCTGGTTATTTGGCAGAAGATCGGTCGGGGCGTAGATATGAGCGGCAACCCACTGCTGATTCTGACAGCGGTGCTGCTCATTACGACGGTTCAGTTCATTCTGATGGGCTTGCTGGCGGAACTGCTCGTGCGAACCTATCACGAGTCCCAGAACCGGCCGACGTATGTGGTCAGGGAGGTCCTCGAATCGCCGGACCCCCTGGGGGATCGTAAATGAGCAAAGTCCCACAACGAAGGCGAGCCGGCCGGAGACGCTTGCACCCCGAAGAACAGCTTCAGCGGTCGACCCATTCCGCTTCGCAGAAGCATCTGCTAAGCATAGCTCTGGTCGTCGTTCTGGCGGGTATTCCCTTTGCGCTGGGCAAGTACATTGAGTTCGGTACCCCGGAGCCTTACGACGGCGGCGGCTTCCTGTACTCGGCCCAACACGTCCTCTCAGGTGCGCGGATCGGCCATGAGGCCAAGCCGAGTGCCCAGGCCGGAACACTTCTGGTCAACATGCTGGCAGTGAAGCTCTTCGGTTTCCGGGATATCGGGCCCAAGCTGCTTCAGATGGTCTTCCAACTGGGCGCGCTGGCATTCATGTTCGTAGCTCTGCGGCGTCTATTTGGAATGCTCGCGGCAGGCGTCGGCATGATTGTCGCGTCGGTCTATCTCTCGGCGCCCTTGATCGCCAAGTACGGCAACGTCAAAGAGCAGTTCATGATTGCCTTTATGATCGCGGGCGTCTGCAGCTTCGTCTACTACCAGCTTACCGGCAAGTGGTGGTGGGCTGTTCTGACCGGGGCGTTTCTGATCTGGGGACCTCTGTTCAAGCAGACGGGCCTCTCGGCTATCGCTGGGGTCGGGTCCTTCGTGCTGCTACAGTTGGCTCTCAAGCGCGTTAGCTGGAAGGACACGGGAAGAGACCTCGCGCTGATGGTTGGCGGAGCGGCCGTCACTATGCTGCCCATATACGTCTGGTACGCGAGCATGGGAACACCGGTAAGCTCCTGGCCCTACTCGTTTCTGGCCCGGCCGCTGCTGCCTGTATCGGCGCCAGCTCAAGAACAGATGGCCCAGTCTCAGGCCTCCGAGGAACAGACGAGTGCGGAGGCTGCCGAGAAACCACGGACGAGTCTCATTCTACGGTTTCTACCGGGATACGTTCGCGACAGTTGGGAGGCGTTGAGTCGGGCCGGTCGAGCGCAAGCGTTTCAGCGCGTGCTGCGGTACTACCGCTTGCTGATCTTGCCGATCCTATTGGCGCTCAGTGCGTTGATCGCGCGCGTGGTGGTGCTTCTGCGACACAAAGGCGAGAAACCTCAGGCTGGCGCTAGCGATGATCCCGGCCGACTCGTTCCACTCTTCACTGTCTGGTGGTTGCTGGACATGGCCTTCGTCTGGATCAGTCCGCGCTCCTACGAGCAGTACTATCTGCCGTTGAACGCCTCGGCAGCTATGCTCGGAGGTTATCCTCTCTACCTGTTTGCACGGCGCTGGCACGCCGACCGCGACAAGACGCGCTGGGTCGTCGTGGGTCTTCTCGCCCTGGTGCTGATGCTGGTTTTGTCCTGGCACATCTTCTTCGGCGTGCTGCACAGCCCGCACAGCGGCGCTATCAACCGCGACCGAAGGACTGGCCAACCGGCTCTTTATCGCGGCTACCTGCCGAGGTATCGGGAGGTCTCTCAGCATCCCTCCTATCCATGGATGGAGGTAGGCGACTATATCAGGGAGCACACGGAACCGAGCGATGCCATCTACGTTTGGGGTTGGGTCCCTGGCATCTATGTGGAGGCCCAACGCATGAGCCCGAGCGCGAAGGCCTTCGAGGGGAACATGCACACGCTGGCGCCGGATGAGTTGGCCCATCGCGTGCAGGAACTCCTCGATGCCTTCAAGAAGAACCCACCTAAGTTCGTTGTCGATACGCTCAAGGTCCACTTTCCATGGGACAGACCGCCTCTGGAACTCTGGCCGAGCATTAGGAATGCCCTTCAGCTTCTACAGTACCTTGGCAAACTGCCGGACGACCGGAACCAGTGGCAGCAACTGCTTCTGCAAACGTATCACATCTCGCCGGACGATCTGACCCAGGATGGATTTGTGCGCGCCGACAGACCCGCCGCGGCTGCGCGATTCAATGCGGCGTACAGGACACTACTTGCTGCCGAATGGCCGGATGAAGCGAAGCGATTCGAGGCAATGAAACCTTTCCGCGACTATGTCATGCAGAACTATCGGATCGTCAGCGAAGTCAGTGGCCAACACGTGGTCTTCGTTCATAAGTGAGCCATGTCCGCAAGCCGGGGTGAATTGCCGATCATGATGGATGAGCAGCTCCAGGCGCAGCAGGATTTGTATGACAAGGGTTGGCGCGGCGGGCTCGACCAGGGCAAGGAGCAGCGGGGCAACCTGCAGACGAACCTTGACTTCCTCGCTCAGGCCGGTCTGCTCGAGCCCACCGACAAGATTCTTGAGATTGGCTGCGGGATCGGCACGGTAGTGTTCGAGCTGAACCGCAAGGGCTACGATGTCACCGGCACCGACATCTCTCGGGTCGCCGTCGAATACGGCCTGGCCAAGTTCGGTGACATCCATCTTGAGGTGCAGCCGGCCGAGAAGCTGGCGTTCGCCGATGAGGCATTCGACGTCGTTCTCAGCTTCGATTTGTTCGAGCACATCGCATCCGTCGACCGGCACGTCGCTGAGGTCTGCCGGGTTCTCAAACCAAAAGGCTGCTATCTCTTCCAGACGCCGAACAAGTACAGCAACGCGGTTTTCGAGACTCTCTCACACAAGTCCCTGAAGTGGCGGCGCTACCACCCCTCGTTGCATGCGCCTGGACAAATCAGAAGACGCTTGGCCCGGCATGGTTTCGAGACGCGATTCGTCACGATGAATCCGGTGAATGAATACACAAGAGCGAAACTCAAGAAGCTCGGACCACTCGGCTTCCTAATCGGGCGCATCGATTTCACGAAGCTGCCGCTGGTTCTGCAGACGAATCTGTACGTTGTTGCCCGAAAAACAGATGCGCTGAGGCCCGAGGCGGACTTCGCGCGTGGCCAAAGATGAAGATTCTGATGCTCAACTACGAGTTCCCGCCGATTGGCGGCGGCGGGGGACAGGCCCACCGATCCTTGCTGACGCAGTACGCGTGCAGGAAGGACCTGACGGTGGACGTACTGACCTCGGCGGCTGGGAAAGGATTGGCCGTGGAGCAGTTCGCCGACAGCATCACCATACACAAGGTGGGAATCCACAAGAAGAACTTGCACCTTTGGCGTCGCGGCGAAGTGATCGAATGGCTGCTCACAGCGAAGCGTCATTACCGCCGTCTATTGCGGGACGGCCAGTACGATCTGGCCCATGCCTTTTTCGGCTTTCCGACGGGTTGGCTCTGCTACCGCACGGCCGGACGGTTGCCCTACATCGTCTCCCTGCGCGGCTCCGACGTGCCCGGCTGTAATACGAGACTGACGCTGGAGTACAAGATTCTCGGGCCGCTGGTGTTCAAGCCCGTCTGGAGACACGCGGCGCGCGTGGTCGCGTGTAGTGAGGGACTCAAGGCCAGGGCGCTGCGTTTCATGCCGTCGGCCGAGATCGAGGTCATTCCCAACGGTGTGGACCTCGGTCGATTTTCGCCGGGTCAGGCGCAGCCCGTGGACAACGGGCCTTATGCAAGCGCCAGACCGCTGCGCCTGCTGACGGTAGGCCGATTGTCCGTGACCAAGCGATTGCCTTTGTTGATCGAAATGATGGAGTTGCTCCGGCGGCAAGACGCAAACGTCACGCTGACCGTCGTCGGAGGCGGGGCGCTCGAAGCGGAGCTTCGACGGAGCCTTGGCGCGAAGAACCTGCGCGACGCTGTTACGATCATGGGGCGCCGCGACGGCAGCCGGATGCCGGACCTCTATCGCGAGCATGATGTGTTCGTCAGTGCCAGCGCCCAGGAGGGCATGAGCAACGCGATGCTGGAGGCGACGGCCTCGGGTCTGCCCATTGTCACGACCCGCTGCGAAGGGGTCCACGAGCTTATCGCCGACAACGGCATTGTCATTGACGATCCACAGCCGGCTGAGCTGGCGGAGGCCGTCAAGGGCCTCCGGGATGACCCCCAGTTGCGAGAGAAGATGTCTGTTGCGGCCCGACGGCATGCCGAGCGGTTCGGCTGGGACCGGGTGGCACAAGCGTACCTGCAACTCTATGCGGAGGTCAAATGACGATTCGGGTCCTCCACGTGATCGACCATCTCGGCTACGGCGGGGCGCCTCTGGTCGTCAAGAACGTGGTCGAGCGTATGCCGGCCGACCGGGTGGAGAGCCTCGTCTGCGCGCTGCGTCCCAACCCGCGTGGGATCGAGATCAATGCGGAGGTCGTGACCCTCCCGTCGCGCAAGTACAGCCTCGCTGCGGTCGGTGCCATCGCCCGGCTCTGCCGAGAACGCCGGATCGACGTGGTTCATGCCCACCTGCAGAAAGCCGTCATGAGCAGTCTGTGGGCGGCACCTCATCTCTCAGCGGCGCTGGTTCTACACGAGCACGGCCCGGTCTTTCGCGGCGGAACGGGTTGTATCTATCGCCTGTGCATTCGTCTGTTAGGCTCGCGGGCCGCGACGATCATGGCGAACTCGCAGGCCGCGAGGGCCGCCGTACAGCGCGCGTTGGCTGGCAAGGACGTCCCCGTCGTTGTTGTCCCCAACTTTGTCGACTTGGAACGGTTCGATCCCGACCGGTACGACAGGCAGGCGGTCAGGCAGAAGCTTGGCTACGGTGACGATGCCTGTGTCGTGGGATTTGTCGGCCGCCTGGATCGAGCCAAAGGGCCGGACCTGCTTGTCGAAGCTGCCGCGTGCCTTCGTGAAGAGCGCGACGCCTACCGTTTCTTTCTGGTGGGCGAAGGAGCGCAGCGAAAGCGCTTGGAGGACCAAATCCGAAGGTTGGGCCTCAGCGGTGTGGTCCTACTTGGCGGCCTGCACGAGAACCCGGCCGAAGTGATGAGCGCCTTTGACATGGCAGTCGTGCCGAGCCGGCGCGAGGCCTTCGGCATCGCGGCTCTTGAACTGATGCAGATGAGAGTCCCGCTCATCGTCTCAGCCGTGGGAGGACTGCCGGAATTGGTCCGGAATGGCGAGACCGGAATTGCACTGGACCGTTTGACTCCGCCCACCATCGCGAATGCCATCCGAATGCTCGGAGCTGATCCCGCCCTGAGAGAAAGGCTTTCGAATGCTGCTCATGCCCATTCGTGTACCGTGGATGGCAACAAGGCTGTCGAGCGAATCGTCGAGATCTATGAGAAGGTTGTCCGCCGCTAAGACGCGGCGGATGTCATCTGCGCAACGATCTTCTGCATGTTCCTCCGCGTCGTCTCTTTCAGGTGTGTGACTCTCTCGGTAGCGAGACCTTCCCGCAAAGCGCCAAGCAAGGCATCAATGGTTTCGGTCGCATCCAACCGGTCCAGGGACAGGCATCGCCGGGGATACCCCAACGCTTCGTAGAAGCCCTTGACCTTCTCGCTCCAGGACAGACCCACGGCGGGGGTGTGGTATGATGCGGCGATGATATTGGCATGCAAGCGCAACGCCAGAACAGCGCGGTACCGTCGAATGGTTGCCGCCAATTCGGCCGGTTGGAAAGGACGAGAAGCCAGCGAACACTCCAGGTCTTGCTGCAGGGCCTTTGCGTGTACCCTTTGGGCGAACTCGTGGTCTGCGGGATTGCCGTTAGTGAACAGTTCACACGACGCTCCGCGCCGCCGCAGTCTCCTGATGAGCTCAAGCCAAAACGACTCCCACCTTTCCGGCGCGATCGGGGCACGCCCGCGGAACTGAATCTGCCAAGGGTGGATCAGGCCCAAACCGAGATGTGGCGTCTGGCCGGTCGATGGATAGAGTGCTGCGGTCCACAGTGCCGGGTCTGCGGTCAACTGGCACGTGATTCCCGGCGCCAGCCTTTGCAGTTGCTCCTGCGAAATCCTGTCGCGTACGCTGATTGATACCGATTGCGATAGGACCTGACGCAACAGGCGACCGCCCAGCCATGACCAGTGGCGGTCGACGCCACAGGAGAAAATGTGTACTGGACGTCTACACCTACCGGCCGCAAGCGTTACGAGATGCAGCTTGAGTGGAAAGCTCCAGTTCCGATCGCGCAGCAATTGTCCCCCT
>CAZGRF010000011.1:2179-2623 GCA_964527825.1 uncultured Pirellulales bacterium | reverse complement strand
TCCGATGATGACGCCGGAGGCATTCTCGAAATGTGACAGATTGGCAGGTGAGAGTGTTTGGCGTCTTACATTAGCATAGTGTCCCAGCATGATCATCTTATAGAGAGGGCTACAGTTGCCGGCGGTCCAGGACAGAAACGATGTCGCTGTCGCCTTTCGCGCGTTGGGACCAGCCCATGTCTTGTGCCGGGAAATGTCGTAGGGGACCACGGTCATGTCCGGATTTGCCTGCTCGATCAGATACCGAGTGGCCTCGAAGATCATGCCATCACCCAGGTTCTGGCTGTAGATTTCTCCTGCTACGATGATATTGACGCCGGCCATGTCCGTTTACGGCTCTCCCAAAACAGGTGGTTAGGTCCACAGCGTTCCACTCGTGACTAACCATTACATTTCTGCCGTCCAGCCATCTTCGGCGGCCGGGGGGCGGTTGTAAACAGCAAA
>CAZGRF010000011.1:0-2169 GCA_964527825.1 uncultured Pirellulales bacterium | reverse complement strand
TCGCCAACCGACAGCATATTGACTTGGTCTTCGCGCGTCCATACCATGCCCAGGAATGTGACGCTGCGACCTCAGCGTCCGTCGGCTGTTGTGGACTATCCTTATGCACGAGAACGTCAAACGCATCCTGAAACTGCTGGCCAAACTCGGTCTGACTGGAGCGTTGCTCTGGCTGGTCCTGAGTCAGATCGATTTGAGCAGGCTTGGCGAAGCTTTCGCTGTCGCTGACTGGCGCTACGTGGTGCTGAGCTGGATTGTGGGAATCGTAACCTGTTGGGTGCGGGCCCTGCGGCTAAGATCCCTGCTCAGGGCGCAAGACTGCGACGTGACGGCCGCAAAGATCTTTGGCGCTAGTACGGTTACTGCCTTGTACAGCCTCGTCCTGCCCGGCATGCTCAGCGTCGGTGTCAAGTGGTATATTCTTCGCGCCTTCACCGGCAAAGCGGTCCAAGTCCTTAGTGCTATGGTGTACAACCAGGCTGGTGAGATCCTCGTCCGGATTGTCATGAGCTTGGTATTGATTGCGGTGACCAATCCTTTCGACGTCTGGTGGGTCCCCGGCGCGTGTCTGGCAGGTGCCGCCGTCATTCTAGCCGGCCTAGTGTTGTTGCTACACCCGGTGACTTCCGCTTTGTTGGCCCGGGCCTCGCTGTCACTCTTGCGCCCCCTGCCCAGGATCGTCCGCAACGGAGTCACCAAGACGATCCAGACCAGCGAGGTCTTCGCTTCGTGCGGTTGGGTCTTTCATATTAAGGTAGCCGCCGTCAATGTGCTTTCGACTCTGCTCAGTGCTCTGCTTTATTGGTGTGCGGGCCAAGCTGCAGGCATCTCCGTCCCGTTGACCGCCTTTGTCTGGCTGGCTTCGGTCGTATTCGTCCTTGGACGCCTTCCGATATCCGTGGCCAATCTGGGGGTACGCGAATTCACATTGGTAGGCCTGCTGTCGCTCTACGGCGTGGACGCTGCCACAGCCGTGTTCTTCTCCTTGCTGGTCTTCTCCAGCGCCTTGACCATAGCCGCGATAGGCTTGGTATACCAGCTTTTCGGCCTCTTCATCGCCGCCAAGCCCCCCAAGCCGTAGCAGGTCTCGTGACTACTGTACCGGCCCAGGATTCCTGGCGATCGATGGCCGGGACTCGCGGCGGTTTTCTCTTGATAGGGCAGTCTGATCTGCGCATAATGATAGCAGGATCAAAAAGGATATGGTGTCTGTCTGCGCCAGCGAAGGGGCAACGTGTATGCCTTTTGGGAGAAGTGCGATGCGGAGAAAAACCCTCAATTCTATTCCAGTGCGGGTGTTGTGCGCGTTTTTCTGTTTGTTGGCGGGTGGAGCGGTGACGGCTGCAGTTCCTATCTGGAGGACGCCGATGCCTCTCGATGAAGTGAACACGGAGTACGACGAAGCGTTTCCGTTTCTCTCATTCGACGGCCTTACCCTCTACTTCTCGCGCAATAGCGGGCCGGGCTCGTACCTGACGCGGATCGTTCAGGCGAAGCGGACGAACCTCACTGAACCCTTTGCCTATGTTGAGGAGATCGGGACATTGTATTATCCTGGAGAACGCGTCTCGGCGCCATGGGTCTCCGCGGATAATCTTCGCATGTACTACTACAGCACTGACGGTTACGTGAGGCGGATCAAGATGTCGTCCAGATGCTCCGTTGACGACCCTTGGCTGCCTGGAGTGAAGATCTCTGAATTGAACCAATTGGGCGATGTGGCAAACCCGACGCTCACGGAGGACGAACGGGTCATTGTGTTCAGTGGGTATTGGTTGGCTGGAGGGAAAGGGCAGTGGGATCTCTGGATGGCGAGCCGATCCGAACGCGACCAAGTGTTTGAAGAGGTCACGAACCTGACGGTTCTGAACACAGAGGGATTAGAGGTGCATCCATCTCTCACGCCCGATGGGTTGGCGCTGTACTTCGCCGCTGGGCCCAGCGACGCGCGGTACGCGGAGCAGTTGTTCAGAGCGACTCGCTCTTCTCGCCAGGAATCGTTCGGTGTGCCCCAGCATCTCGCTTCGCTCGACACCCCTGGCGGTCGTTCCGCCTGTCCATGCATCAGTCCAGACGGAAAGACCCTCTACTTCGGAGTTCGTAACGCTGGCGCAGACATGGACTTGTATGCGTCCGGTGCTGTGGCTTCTGATGTTGCCGCATGGAGGG
>CAZGRF010000010.1:0-20525 GCA_964527825.1 uncultured Pirellulales bacterium | reverse complement strand
TGCCGTATATCGGCTCCAGAACGATACAAGTCCTGCAATTTATCAGGGCCCATTGTAGCATTTCACACAGGTGTCGGTCAAATCATTATCGGGCCCGCGCGCAACGGGTTGCTTGCAGATGGCGACACTGTCGCTTGACATAGCTGATAATTCCCGGTAGAATGAGGTTTTCGCGACATGGCTCGGACGGAAGGAACAGCGCATGCAGATGAAACTACGCTTCCTGGGCGCAGCCCAGAACGTGACCGGCTCGCGTCACATGCTCGAAGTTGATGGAACGCGGCTGCTGGTCGACTGCGGTCTCTATCAAGAACGGCAGTTCAAGGTCCGCAACTGGGAACCCTTCGATTTTCCCGCGAGCGATATCGACGCGGTGCTTCTGACACACGCTCACCTGGACCATTGCGGCCTGTTGCCCAAGCTCGCGAAAGAGGGCTTCAAGGGCCCGATCTATTGCACCAAGGCCACCGCGGAGATCACGCGCATAATGCTGCTCGATGCGGGCAAGCTGCAGGAAGAAGACGCCGAGTACAAGCGTAAACGACACGCGCGGGAGGGACGCCAAGGGCCTCATCCTGTCGTGCCTCTTTATACGGCCGCCGACGCGGAGGCATGCTTTCCGCAGTTCAAGCCGGTCAAGTACCGCCAGACCGTCGAGATCGCCCCGGGCGTGAAAGCCACGTTCTGTGAGGCCGGACATGTGCTCGGGTCATCCATCATTCACGTCTGCATCGACCACAATGGCGAGACCCGCAGCGTTCTCTTCTCCGGCGATCTCGGCCGGCCCGACAGCCCGATCGTGCGTGACCCGGCGGAGGTGGACAAGGCCGACTACGTACTTGTCGAATCTACCTATGGCGACCGCATGCATGGAGAACGGAAGGACATCAAGGGCGCCATTGCCGACGTCATCAACACCACCAAGGCGGTCGGCGGCAACATCATCGTGCCGAGCTTTGCCCTGGAGCGGTCTCAAGAGATGTTGTACTACGTCAACGAACTGCTCGTGGAGGACGCTATACCTCACTTGACGGTCTTCCTTGACAGCCCGATGGCGGGCGCCATCACCAAGGTGTTCCGGCGTCACGCCGAATTGTTCGACGAGGAAATGCGCGACTTCATCCGGAACGGCCAGTCCCCCTTCGACTTTCCGGGTCTCAAGATCACGGAGACGGCCCAGCAATCGAAAGCCATCAATCACATCCGCGGCACGATCATGGTGATCGCCGGCTCCGGGATGTGCACGGGCGGACGCATCAAGCATCACTTGGTCAACAATATCGGCCGGCCGGAAAGTACGATCATGTTTGTCGGCTATCAGGCCGTCGGCACGCTCGGCAGGCGCATCGTCGAAGGCGAAGACGAAGTCAGGATCCTCGGCCAGAATCATCTCGTCAAAGCCAAGGTCACGCAGATTCACGGCTTCTCCGCCCATGCCGACAAGGAAGAGCTGCTCGGCTGGCTCACGTCGCTCAAAAACCACCCGCGAAGAATCTACGTCGTGCACGGCGAAGTGGAAAGCGCCAAGGCCTTCGGCGCTTACGTCCACGAGAAAACCGGCTGGGAGGTTGTCGTACCCGAATTCAAAGAGGAGACCATCCTCGATTGACCTCTCGATCGCTAGGCGCGCATACGCACGCCCAAGCCGGGCCCCTCGCTGAGGATCAGCTTGCCGCGCTCAACCGTGACGCCGACGAACGGATCGTTGGCAATGAGCAGGTGGCCATCCAGGTCGGCGTAATCGACCAGCGGGCTCAGGTGGGCGGCCGCGGTAATGGCGACTGAGCTGGCGATCATGCAGCCGAGCATGACCTTCATGCCCAGGACCCGCGCCACATGAATCATTCGCACGGCCTCCTGGATGCCGCCGGCCTTCATGAGCTTGATATTGATCCCGTCGTAGGCGCCCGCCAGCTTCGGGATGTCAACGGCGCGTTTGACCGCTTCATCGGCAATGATCGGGATGTCCACGCGCTCGCGCAGCCAGGCAGTCTCGTCGAGCATGTCGGCCGGCAATGGCTGCTCGATCAGCTCGACGCCCAGCCCTTGCAGCCAGTGAATCTTCTCCAGCGCTGCCGCCTTATCGCGCCATCCCTCGTTGGCATCGACGCGGAGCGGACAATCGGTGACACCGCGGACCGCGGCCAGAATCTCGGCGTCGTTGTCGCGGCCGACCTTGATCTTCAGGATCGGATAGTCCGCTGCCTCGCGCACCTTCTGTCGCACAACTTCCGGCGTGTCAATGCCAATCGAAAACGACGTGACGGGCGTTTTGTCCCGATCCAACCCGAACAGGCGGTAAAGCGGCGTGCCGAGCTTGCAGCCGACCCAATCCAGCACCGCCATGTCCAAGGCGGCGCCCGCGCAGCTCTCCCCCTCGACGAGGGGTTCCCATCGTTGCCGCATTTCGACGTAGCTGAGCCAGTCACTCGATTCAAAGAGGCTTCTGGCTCGTTCCAGGACGGCCAGGGTTTGCTCGGGGGTCTCGCCGTAGCGAACGTTGGGGGCCGCTTCGCCCCAGCCCCGCACGCCGTCGCGCTCGATGCAGACGAACACATTGTCCTTGAAGTCGCTCGAATTGCGCGAGATCGTCCAGGTATGGCGCAGCGTGAGCCGCTTGATGCTCAGTGTGAAGCGGGTGCCGGCCTTGCGCGCGTTCGCCCCCCAAACCGACAGCCCTGGCCACGTCGCTCCCGCCGCCGCCATCTTCAGAAACTGCTTGCGCGAGATCATCATACTCGTATGCCTCAAGGCCTCAGGTCAGCCCGATTATGCCCCATGTCCCCGGACCTCGCAACCCCCTTATGCTCTGGGTCGTCCCCAGTTTGCGAGGCGTATGAAGGAAATGGTCGACTCTCTGACGATGAAAGTCGGTGAAAGAACAAGAATGCCTTCTCTTCACCATCGGCAAGTCCATGCAAAGCTATCCCCTGCCCACCTACAGCTATCTGTTGCAGAGATTGAGGCACGAACTCGTAAGACAAGACTGGGGATGACTCAGGAGCGTTCTTGCTTGACAGCAGTCCAGGCCGCAGGTAATATCCCCGCGTCCGGAAGTTCGGATAATCGCCGCATGGGGTCTCCAGCCTCAGTGCCGATCCAGGTCTCCCGTCTAAGGGAGCAAATGTACAGTCGCCCAACGCAAGGCATGAGTAGGCTTGCTGCGGCGAAACCATCAGAGAATTGCGATAACGGTGAAAATGGAAGTTAGGCCTTTCAAAGCACTTAGGTTCGATGCCGAGGTCGTCGGCAACGTGGGCGATTGCATCGCCCCGCCGTATGACGTCATCGACGGCACCCAGCAGGAGCAGTTGTACAAGAAGAGCCCGTACAACATCGTCCGCATCACCCGAGGCAAGTCCATCTCCTGCGACGACGGCGAGCACAACCAGTACACCCGGGCTGCGGAGTATCTGACACAGTGGATGCGCGAAGGGGCTCTCAAAACAGACTCCAGAGAGTCAATCTACGGCTACGTGCAGGATTTCGACTTGGACGGCGTCGTGTTTCAGCGGTTGACCTTCATCGCGCTGGGAAGACTTGAGGATTTCGGCAAGACAGTCAAACCCCATGAACAAGTGTTCGCGAAGCCCATGCTCGACCGGCTCAATCTCAAGCGGGCCACGGCCGCTCGCTTTGGTCTGGTCTTCACGCTGTACGACGACCCGGTGCAAATCGCCGACAAGATCATCCAGAAGGCCGCCGCACAGCAGCCGCTGGTAGATTCTGTGGACGAGCAGAACGTGCGTCATCGGCTTTTCGCCATTGAGGCCAACGAGGACATACAGGCTATCGTGAAGATGATGAGGGACAAGAGCTGCATTATCGCCGACGGACACCATCGCTACACGACCGGCTTGACGTATTGGCGCGAGACCGGGAGCCCGGCCGCCGGTTATCAGATGCTGGCCTTCACCAATACACGTCAGAAGGGCCTCGTGGTCCTGGCCACGCACCGCGTCGTCGGCGGCATCGAGGACTTCCGGCCGCAGACGGTCCTGGGACAACTCGAAGAAGAATTCGACGTGGTGGAATTCGCGTTCGGGCCCGGCGACGAAACGAAGGAGCAGGCCAAGCAAAGCATGTTGAATGAGATGAGGGCCCTGCACGAAAAAAACCAGAATGCGATCGGTATCTACATGGCCGACGGCGCCTTCCATGCGGCCATCCTGAAGGATAGTCAGTTCATGGCTGCTGCTGCACCGCAGATGAGCCAGGCGTGGCAAAGCCTCGATGTGTCGGTCCTGCAGAAGCTCGTCTTGGAAGAGCTGTTCGGCCTCGATGCGGAGAAGATGGGTGACCCTGACTACGTCGAGTACGTTAAAGATATGCCGAACGCTATCAATGAGATCATCGCGCGCATCGATGCCGGCCGAAAACAAGTTGCCTTCTTCACCAACCCGGTCAAGATGCAGCAGCTTGCGGACGTTACCGACGCGGGCGAACGTATGCCCCACAAATCAACGTACTTCTATCCGAAGATGTATACAGGATTGACCATCCAAAAACTCTGATTCCTTTCGGGAGAGCGCACATGGTAGACTGGAAGAACCCGCCGAGGTTGTTCATCCCCGGGCCCGTTAAAGTCAACGACGATGTTCTGCAGCAGCTTGCCCGCCCCACGCTGGGCCATCGCGGCAAGGAGTACGCCCAGCTCCAGAGCGAAACCGTCGAGATGCTCAAGCAGATCCTCTTCACGAACCAGCATGTCTTTCTGTCGACTTCCAGCGGCTCAGGACTCTGGGAGGCGTCGATCCGCAACTGCGTCGCTCCCGACGAGACTGTGCTGGCTACCTGCTGCGGCGCCTTCAGCGACAAATGGGCCGAGGTGGTGGCCATGTGCGGCCGCAAGGTGGACCAACTGAAGGTCGAGTGGGGCCAGGCGACGACGCCGGAGATGATCGACGAGAAGCTGGCCGGCGGCAAGTACGCCGCGGTGACGCTCATCTACAACGAGACCAGCACCGGCCTGATGAATCCGGTCTATGAGATCAGCAAGATGATGAAAGCGAAGTACCCCGACGTGCTGGTTTTCGTGGACGCCGTCAGCGGCCTGATCGGTCTGCCCATGCATTTTGACGAGCTCGGCTGGGACGTGGCGTTCGCCTCGGTGCAGAAGGCTTTTGCTATTCCGCCGGGATTCACCGTCGCGGCCGTCAGCAAAAGGGCCGTCGACAAGAGCAAGAGCGTCCCCGGCCGGGGTTACTACTTCAACTTCGAGCTGTGGGCCAAGTCAGCGGAGAAGAACCAGACCCTGGTGACACCGAGCATTCCGCACATCATGGCGCTGAACTACCAGTGCCACAAGCTCGCCAAGGAAGGCATGGAGAACGTCTGGAAGCGGCACAAGCAGATGGGCGAGTTCGTCCGCGCGTGGGCTCGAGACAAGTTCGAGGTCTTCTGCGAGGACAAGTACGCCTCCAACACGCTGACGACCATCAAGAACACACGCGGGATCAACGTCGGCGAGGTAATCGCCGCGGTTCAACGGAAACACAACACCGCCTTCGGCAACGGCTACGGCCAACTCAAGGACAAGACGTTTCGCATCGCTCACATGGGCGATATCACTCTGGCGGACCTGAAGGAACTGCTCGGCTGGATCGACGCGGAAATAGGCTAATCCACATCTGAAATATCACGCGAATTTCCAGGGGCGGACCTGTGCGTAACAGGGCCGCCCTTTGTCGTCTCGTGGCGCGCCGCTCGATTCCGCGTGCGTGCCTCGCGCGATAAACCGCGCTTGCTGCTCGTCCGGTCCAGTCCTCATTGGGCTACCGGCGCAGGGTCATCCGCGACCTGTTCCCAATAGCGCATCAGGACCACCACATCGTTCACGTCCACGACGCCGTCACCCCAAGGCATCGGCCCGATGTCGACGGACGGCTCGGCTTGGCCCCAGTAGCCCATGAGCATCAGCAGGTCCTCGATATCCACGACGCCATCGGCATTGAAATCGACAACCGGCGTTATAGTCGCCTGGTACATGTCTCCGTAGATGCCGCCCAGCCCGCCCGGCCGCTCGGAACAGAAATAGAGGATCGAGCCATCGGGCGACACGACCGGCTGACAGTCAAGGTACGGACCATTGACTGGGGTTTCGAGGTTCACAGGTGTGCCCCAAGAATCGGAGGTGCTCGCTCGCCTCGCCATCCAGATGTCTACATCGCCGAGTCCTCCGGCTCGGAACGGAGCCATCCAATCCCCCGAGAACAGCAGGCACAAGCCATCGGTCGTCACAAACGGGAAAGCATCGCTCTCCGGGCTGTTCACCGTAGGACCGAGGTTCACCGGCGTCTCCCAAGGACTGTCAGTCGCTGGGCGTCTTGTCACCCACAGGTCGTCGCTGCCGCATCCGTCGGGCCGTCTTGAGCTGAAATAGAGTTCCAGCCCATCAACGGTGATCCACGGCGACAGGTCCATGTCGGAGCTGTTCACCGTCGGTCCAAGGTTCACCGGCACGCCCCATTCGTCGTCCTTCGTGGGCCGACGCGTCACCCACAGGTCGCTTTCGCCGCATCCGTCGGGCCGATTGGAGTTGAAATAGAGCTCCAGCCCGTCGGCTGAGATGCAAGCACAGGCGTCTGCCTCCGACGTGTTGATCGTCGGTCCGAGATTCATTGGCTCACCCCAGTCATCGGTCATCGGGTCCAGCGTCACTTGCCATAGATCCCAATCCCCTGCAGCGCGACCGCGATACGAACCGAAGTACATCTCGCACCCATCAAGGGACACACAGTTCAGGCCTTCGCCGAACACGGTGCTGAAAGGCGGACCCAGGTTCGTGGGTGGGCCAAAGACAAAATCTGCATAGGCCCACTCAGTTGCCAATGCCCCAGCGATAAGCAACACCGCAAGCGGGAATCTGCTCGGAGAATTACGAGACCATTTCATTCCTTTGCCATCCTTTCTTCGCAGTCTATGGAGTCACGGCGCGGCTGTGGACACGAACATCGTCAATCAGACCTGAGAAAAACGTGCCGGCCTCCCGCTCTTTGCCGCAGCCGAAGTAGAGGCCGCCGGTCGAACCGGCCGGAGCGGCCTGCGCGTCTCGGGCCACTTCGGCGTCATCGACGTAGAGGATTCTGTCAGTCCCGTCCCAGACCAGGCCGACGCGATGCCACTGCCCATCAGTGATGACAACCTCGGAGACCAGCGGCGGCACGGGACTCCGGCCGCGCGGCTTCTGCAAAGTGGTCATGAGTTTGCCCGCCGATGGATCCGCCATCAGCCAATCGTCACCACCGGCCTGAGAGACAACCACCTGGCCGGGCGCCCCGCCCTTGACCCAGGCAAATACGCTGAAGGGACCATCCGCCGGATTGAGAACAGAGGGCGTGCTGACATGGTCATCTGCACCGTCAAACTCCAATGCGCCGCCGACCATGCCGCCTTCCGGTTGCCAGCGCGCGTCCGGCGTAACCAATGCATCATTGCCACCGGCACTATCAAGGGCCATGTCACCTTCGATCTCATCCAGCTTCCAGTGCGCTACCAACGTCGGGTCATCTATCTCTTGGCCGTAGTAGCTCATCAGGACCTCCACATCCGCTCTATCCACTACACCATCACCCCAGGGCATCGGGCCGATGTCACAGAGAGGCTCATCCGTCTCCCAGTGTTCAATGAGTATCACCAAATCATCGATGTCAACCTTTCCGTCACTGTTGAAGTCGACAATAGGGATGATGGGGGCCTGATAGATGTCCCATGCGCCGAGGCCGCCCAGGCGGGAGGAACAGAAGTACAGCATGGAGCCATCGGCGGAGATCTCCGGCATTATCTCATCAGAAGCAGTATTGAGCGTCGGCCCAAGATTCACGGGAATGTTCCAGTCATCATCCATCGTTCGTCGCGTTGTCATCCACAGGTCGAGAGCACCATACCCACCCGACCGCATCGAGTGGAAGAAGAAGGTCAGGCCATCGGCCGAGATGTTCTGGCCGGCGTCGTCAGCGGGACTGTTGACCAGTGGCCCCAGATTGACCACATCTGCCCAGGGATCTTCTGTCGTCACCCGGCAGGCGGCCCAGATGTCCGCCCCTCCGTATCCGCCTGGACGCATTGACGTGAAGTAAAACTTCAGATTGTCAGGCAAGATATACGCTTTCCAATCATGGTCAGACGTGTTGAGCGGAGTCTCAAGATTCTCCGGTTCTCCCCAGGGATCGTTCTTCGTGGCGCGTACCGACACCCATATGTCCCAGCCGCCTTTTCCGCCGGGCCGGTCGAGTGAATCGAAGTAGAGTTCCAGGCCGTCAGGGGAAATATACTCCACCGTGTCTGGGAACGGACTGTTGACGATTGGACCGAGATTCACAGGTTCTGTCCAGTCGTGGTCTGTTGTGGGCCGCGTCGATACCCATATGTCGCCGATACCGTAGGTGCCCGGACGGTTCGAGGAGAGGTACAACTCCAGGCCATCGGCCGAGAGGTAGAATGTCGCCTCGTTGGAGGCAGTGTTGATCGGTGGCCCCAGATTCGTGGGTGGACCGAAGACGAAATCCCCTTCTGCAACCCCGCCGCCCAAGAGCAAACACACCACAACTTCTAACCACACCGTTTTCATTCGGTAACCGCTTGTCCATTTCATCTTGATGTCCTCCAACAACGGTTCGCTGTTCTTCTCAGAGTAGACACAGCAGAATCTGGCGATCTTACGCGAAATTTCAAGGTTTGACCGCGCGGTTGTAGACGCGGACGTCGTCGATCAGGCTGGAAAAGAACGTGCCCGGCGTGCGGTCTTTGCCGCAGCCAAGGTACAGGCCCTCGGTTAATCCCGCCGGAGCGGCCTGTGTGTCTCGGGCTGCTTCGAGGTCATCAACGTAGAGAATCCTGTCAGTCCCGTCCCAGACCAGGCCGACGCGATGCCACTGCCCGTCGGTGATGACAGCCTCTGAGACCAGCGGCGGGACTGGGCTCCGGCCGCGCGGTTTCTGCAAAGTGGTCATCAATCTGCCCGCCGATGGATCCGCCATCAGCCAATCGTCACCACCGGCTTGGGAGACGATGACCTGACCGGGAGCCCCGCCTTTGACCCAGGCGAAGGCACTGAAGGCGCCGTCGGCCGGATCCAGAACAAAGGGTGTGCTGACGTAGCTCTCCAAGCCGTCAAGTTGTACCGCCCCGCCTATCATGCCGCCGGCAGGTTGCCAAAGCGGCGTCCCGTGAAGGGTCCCAGCCGCTGAGTCCGCGACGTCGGTGGCAATGTCACCTTCCTGTTCGTCCAAAGGCCAATGCGCTACCAGACTGAAATCCTTCTCCCAATCCCGCGAGCTTAGAACCTCTCCTTTGGCCATGATCTTCACACTGCACGCGGCCAGACGAGCGAACTGCTGCGCATCCTTCAACGTGCCGACAATCTCGCCCCAATGGTACGGGATCGCCAGTTGCGGCTGAAGGTACTGCGTGGCTTCTGCGGCTTCGATAGCGTCCATCGTGTAACTCCCGCCCGCGGGCAAGATGGCCACGTCAATACCCTGAAGGGCCTTCATCTCCGGCGTCAGGTCGGTGTCACCGGCGACATACACGCGCTTGGAGGCAATCTCCACGATGAAGCCCAGCCAATTGTTGGCCTTTGGGTGGTTCGTCTTGTTGATATTGTAGGCGGGCACACCGGTGATCGACAAGTCGGGCCACGTGAGTGTCTGGCCGGGCGCCAGCACCTGGCCCCTGCCGTATGCGGCTACCACATCAGGCGGTCCGGCAAAGACGGTGTCCGCCTTCCAGACCTTGCCGATGTCCGCGGGCGCGTAGTGGTCGCTGTGGCTGTGCGTGACGCACACAATCGTCGCGTCGTGCGGCGCGTCAGGAAGGTTGCGCGGATCGATGTAGACGACAATGTCCTTGGCCCAGATCTTGACGCTCGCATGACCGAACCACTGGATGTAGACCGGCGGCGACGCATCCGCAAGCCAGTACGCCGTAAGAACCGCCAGATCTCTGAAATCGACCACGCCATCCCCGAGCGGACTGGGGCCAATATCAACTGATAGTCCACTGCCCCGCCAGCATTGAGCGAACTTGGAGAAGTCCCTGAAGTTCACCGCTTCGTCGCCGTCGAAGTCAACGACCGGAGTGATCGACGCTTGCCACATGTCGTGTCCCCCGAATCCGCCGGGGCGGAGGGAATCGAAGTAGAGCGTCGCACCGTCGGCCGAGATGCTCGGGCTGCCGTCATGATACGCCGAATTCACCATCGGCCCAAGATTGACTGGTTTGCCCCAGGTGGCATTCGCTGTGCTTCGTGTCGTCAACCATACGTCGCGTCCGCCATATCCTTCAGGCCGTTGGGATGAAAAGAACAGAGCCAGACCTTCGGCCGAGATGCTGGGCTGAGCGTCCTCTGAAGCGCTGTTCACCGTTGAGCCCAAACTCGTCGCTCCCGCCCATGCGTCGGCGACGTTGGCGCCTGTCGAAAACCAGATGTCAACATCGTCAATGTCGGCCGGCTGGCCGGCGGCGAAGTAGAATGACAGTCCATCCGAGGAAACGGACACACCGGGACCAAGGTCCGAACACAGCCACACAGGCTGGCCCCAGGGATCGCCTACGGTTTCCCTCCTGGTGACCCAGAGATCGCGGTAGCCGATGCTGCCGGGCCGATCAGAGCGAAAGTAAAGAGACAGACCATCCGCCGAGAGGTCAGGCTGACAATCGAGGGCCGAGCTGTTGACAGTCGGGCCGAGATTCACCGGTTGGCCCCAGGCATCGGATGTGTGTGCCCGTGTTGACACCCAGATGTCAGCCGCGCCGATGCCACCAGGTCGGTTCGACTCCAAGCAGAGTGACAACCCATCCGAGGAAATACTCGGCACGCTGTCCTCATACGCAGTGTTGACCATCGGCCCCAGATTCACGGGAAGGTCAAGAGCGAAGTCCGCATTTACGCTGCCAGCTCCGACAATGACAAAGCTGATGATCGTGACGCAGAGCAGTACTGTCGAACGATAGCTATGAACAGACTTCACACCACACCGTCCTTTCTACATACGGCACGCCTCCGGAGAGCTTCCACGAGGCCGGCGGATTAGAGTCTCAAATGGCGAAAGGCGCGTCGACATGCCAACAGCAGACCCTCTACAACCCGACCACGAACAGTCGCCAGACCGCTCAACAATCCCATCTCTCACCCGTCCTTTCATATACACTGTACCCCTCGCGTCTACAATTGTCAACCCACGATTGCGACGCAAGACCTATGACTGGCGCGCGCAACAGCGGAAATGTGCCGGCACGGCCGCATCGTATCGCTTCAAGGTGTTGCCCCAAGCGATGAAAAGCCTATAATAGGACTCGGCTTATGAGAACGACAGACGCTGCTGGCACACTGGGAATTGAAACGTGGATCTGTCCATCGTAATACCGGTGCTTGACGAGGAGAGCAAAATCGCCCGCGACATGGAGGCCGCCGCTGAGTTTCTCACGGGGAATGGTCTACAGGGCGAGATCATTGTCGTGGACGACGGTAGCCGGGACGACACTGCCAAGGCGGCGCGGAAGGCTCGGATTGCACCCCGCGTCGGGCGGAACGTCATCCGCTACGAGGACCATCGCGGCAAAGGCCACGCCGTGCGGACGGGCATGAAGGCGACGACCGGGCGGTATGCGATGTTCGCCGATTGCGGCCTCTGCATCCCCTACGGTAACGCTTTGCAGGGGCTTGAGATGCTGAAGGACAGCCAATGTGACATCGCCCACGGCTCGAGACGGCTGCTTGAAAGTGACATCCTCCAGGACCAACCCTGGCATCGCCGCGCGTTCTCGCGCGTGTTCAAATCCGTGGTGCGTCTGTTCTTGCAGGTCCCGCCGGAACTGACGGACACGCAATGCGGGTTCAAAATCTACAAAGGCGGCGTGGCGCGGGAGCTTTACGGCAAGTGCGTGACGGACGGATTCATGTTCGACATAGAGATCATCCTGCGGGCCGTCAAGAAAGGGTATCGCATCAAGGAATTCCCCGTCGCGTGGGCGTGCGATCCGGACAGCCGACTATCGGTTGCACGGACGCCATGGCCGGTGCTGGCCGAGCTGCGCGCCCTTAAACGTGCCCTGGCAACAGACAACCACTCCAATCGTGACTCAGGCGAGCCCTCCTCGCGTCAGTAGACCAGTTCCCCGTCCCGCCACTGCCCTGCCGGCACGATCCGGTTCGATTCTTCGATATCGCGAGTTACAAGCAGACCACGGATACCCGCGTGCGCGGCACAATAGTCTTTGACCTCCTGCGGCGTCATGATCATGAAGGCCGTAGAGAGTGCATCGGCAGTGGCCGCATCCGGAGCCAACGACCAGGCCGCAATCTTGACCTCGACAGGTCGAGCGACGCGCGGATCGATGATGTGCGGACCTTTCTCTAAGCCCGAACCGCTAACGGCGCCGCGCTTCAGCCGAAGCCGGGCCAGCATTCGGCGTCGGTCCTTCGGATCACTGAGCGTCACCGGCCAGCCCTGTGTCCCTCGCGGCGCGTCGAGAGCCAGAACGGAACTGCGCCCACCGTGAATCAGTGCGCATTCAATGCTCCACGCGCCCAGCATCTCGGCCATTTTGTCAACGCCGTAACCCTTCCCGACGCCACCCAAGTCCACGCGGACAGGACTCGATGATAGCTCGACCATGTAGCGGCCTTCATTGAGATGCAACAGAGACATGCCGGTGTGCGCGCGGGCGAACGCCAGCTCCTCCGGCGACGGCGTGCGCAGCTTCTTGTCCTTGTCCCGCCAGCAGTCGAGCAGCAGCGCTACCGTGACATCGAAGGCCCCTTGCGTTTTGGCGTGAATCCTCTTGCAGAGCTTCAGGCACGCGAACGTGTCCAGGCTGAGTAAAAGCGGTTGTCCGGCGGGAAGGTTGTTGATCCGGGCCACGTCGCTGCTTTCAACGTATCGACTCAAGTCGCCCTCGACACGATCGAGCTCGTCGAAAGCGGCGTTGGCAGCCTGCCTTGCGTAGACCTTGTCCTCGTACTGGACGATGATCTCGAAAACTGTCGCCATCGCCTGATGAGCAAACCGATGCACGTCAGGGATAGAGGCGCAGTCACTACTGACGTGAGACATCTCGGATTTTGGAGGGTCACTTGCCACGGCTGTCCTCGATCAAGTCGGCCGGCTCCGGCCGCTGATGCTCGCGTCCCCAGAGGTCCTTCCGAACGAAGCCCAGCAATCCGACATTCGGCCGCAGCCAGAGATAGTAAGGCTCGTCAAACAGGTGCAGGTACATCCGGCGCTGCTCGGGTGGCGTCTGAACGTAGAGCTTCCGAGCCAGAGCCCCCTCCAACTGGTCCGAGATAAGGATTAGCGGCCCCACCGTCTGGGGAACCTCGTTGGACCAATGGACCTTGTAGGATCGCAAGTACCAGGGCAGCGGCCAGTAGTCACCCCCGGGACATGCCACGTCGATGGGCACCGCATCGCCCAGGCCGTCGACGCCGGCATAGGCTTTGACTCTGTCCACCACTGTGAAGATCTCGTCGGTCGTGTGCGCGTAAACGTAGGGATTGCGGCTATCGGCGTCGTACACGAAGCTTCCACGGTATGCCTGAAAGGCAAGGTGGATCGTCGCGATAGACAACAGCCCGACAGCAGCGATGCGCAGCGCCGGCGTCCGCGCCCACGTAACAAGGGCCACGGCACCCACGCCCGCCAAGAGAATCATTCCGTGCAGGAAACTCAGCAGGCACCAAGGTGTCTTATAGGGGATGGCAGAGTAGACAACCGTCATCGCCAAAGTATAGAACGCCACGAAGCGCAGCAGATTCGGGTCAGCTCCGACGACTCGCGTGCCCCGGACGGCTGCGATCAAACCCACCACGGCCAACAGAACGATCCAACCCTCTGTCCAGATCGGCCCGTTGAGATACCGCGAGAAGATCAGCATGTGCAGGTAGTAATACCAGGGATGAACATGCACGCTGTTCTGGCCGCCGGCCCGGGTCAAGTACGTCGCGTACGTCAGATAGGAATCCAGAACGCCGCGCGGATAGGTCAAGAATGAAGAGTAGAACAGGGCGGAAACCGCCGCAGCCGCCACGAGGCCAAGAACAAGATGGCCGACTCGGATGCCGCGCCCGACACCTCCAAACGACTGCTCTCGTCCGACGCGGCTGAGCACAACAAGCAGTAGCGCCAAGGCCATCGCACCGCAGGCGATGATGCAGGTCTCTTTGGTCGCGTGCATGAGTCCGAGGCAGACGCCGCTCACCAGGGCCCAAGGCCAGGTCTTCGTGCGCGCGTATCGATATCCGCCGACGATAGCACCGAAAGTGAAGCAGACCAGCAGAGTCTCCTGGATGTAATAGCGGCTATAGAAGAACAGGGCCGGCGAGATCGCCGCCAGCAAGGCGATTGGGACCACCGCCGGGCCGAGCCCACCGACCAGCAGCGCCGTTAGCGCAATGAGGATTACGCTGAACGCTACGGGCACGATGCGGAGCGTAACCTCGGTGATCTCGGGGTACTTGTGCGCGCCGCTGAGCCAGGCGGGAATCAACGTGAGGTAGTTGAGGGTAGGACCGTGGTACTCTCGAGGATTGTATCCGTACCGGCCGCCTTCGAGAAGATCGCCGAATTTCTGGGCGTGGACAGCCTCGTCCGTATGCATGGGACGCATGCTCAGTCGCGGCACACGGGCCGCCAGGGCGCCGAGCGCCACGACCAAGACCAACAGCCAACATAACGTGGATCCCTTACCGGAAGGGCTCCAGTCGCACTGTCTCATTCAACCGGCTTGCCGTAAACATCAACCTCGATGTAGTGGTTCAAATCGTTGCTGTTGTTGCCGTTGCTGTAGAGCCGCACGTAGCGTCCTTTCGGGCTGCCCTGAGACAGGCAGTCGATGAGCTCACCTTCGGCTGTCTCGACGTAGTGCATGTCCTTGCCGACACCGAGTCCGGCGGAGTTGTCGATGTCGTTGTTGAAGACCGTCGTGACGCCCGTAACGAAGTCGGGATCGTCGGAGACCTGGACAACGACATCGAAGTACACACGGGGCTGCTTGTGGTAGTGCCAAACGACGATCGCGTAGATCTCGCACTGCTTCTCCAGGTCGATCGTCACATACTGCTGCATCGGGCCGAGCTCGACGTAGCTGCCGTCGGCGGCTTCTTTGTCCCCGTCGGTCACGTAGGCGATTTCGCCAATGATCGGCTCTTCATCGCTGGAAGAGACGGGTTTATTCAGCGACACCAACGTCGTGCCGACCGGAGCCAGGAACTGCGGACGCGCTTTGCCCAACGGCTTCTTCAGGTTAGGGACGCGCGTGTCCGTCGGCGTCCCGACGAACATCGGATTGGGCAGCTTGATGTCGATAGGAACCATTGCAGACGCCGAGGATGAATTCTCATCGGGGGATCTCTTGCACGAAAGGCCGAAACACAGCGCTGCGACCAACAATAACGAAAAAGACAGTCTCACCATTGAATCCATGTCTGTTCTTACCATTTCCTTGACCCCAAAAAATCCAGAATCTCATGCGGCTGACTGAGCCGGCTCGGCCGAACCTACGTCAAGCCCGACGGTTAGACCGCTTATGATATCCAGCAATCACCCTGGTGTCAAGTTGCGCCGGCGCAAGTTTCGTTACGCGTGAGAGATGAAAAAGAAGCAGGGGCGCGGCATTTGCCGGACCCCTGCAGCAATGACATCCCTATCGGACAAATCGGCAGCCGCCGATCTGTCGATTTCTACGCTTGTGAAGCTGTCCCAGGCATTTCCACCGCCGGCGGTTGCAGCCCGGCCTTGGCCAGTACCCAGTAGAGTACGAAGCCGATCACGAAGGCAATCACGGGAGCCGGTGTAATGAACGCGAACTTCTCGCCTCCCACCATCCCGTTAGGCAGAATGGCTACGACAAAGCCGACGGCCCACGCGATATACCCCGCCCAGTTGATGCCTTTGCGTGGTCCGGCCCACCTGCATCCGCTGAGCAGGTAATCGGCCACCATCGAACCGCAGATCGGACCGAACGACGCTCCGATCAGTCCGAAGACACTGCCGAGATTGAAAGCCCAGCCCTGCACGGCCAGGACAACGGACACGACCGCGCCAATGACGACCATGACTGTCTTATTCAGCTTGGGGAACATGGTGCCGATGCTATTGGCCGCGATGAAAGATGAGAAGCACGCCGGAGCGAAACTGGCGATGGCAAACAACGCAAACATCAGCTTGGCGCCGGCCTGCTGACCGATCACCGCATCGAAGGTGTACTTTCCAAGCGCGGGGTCCTTGGCGTGTGCGCCGGCTACCGCAATCAGAGGCAGGCCGCCGGCCACGACAATTGCCAAAGCAATGCCCACCAGGCCGCCAAGCTTGATGTCCCTCGCGTCGCGGTTGCCCATGCCGAAGTCCACACCGGCCGCACCTGCGGTCGCGAAGAAACCTACGACGATGGCGATCATGGCCAGAAATCCCATCACCGGCTGGCCCCCCTCCGGCGGCGTGTAAGCACCGGCTTTGCCGACGTTAGTGAAGAAGACGATCAGGATCATGACCAGGGGAACGAGCGGCAGGAAGGTCGAGACCTTGCCCAGATACTGAATGCCTTTCAGGGCCACGAACACGGCCAACGCTCCCCAGACAACCGCCACCACCGTGAAACCGACACTGCCGTGGAAGATTCCTTCGGCATCGACGGCCGCCGGCTGACCGACCGCCTGGAGGATGAAGTCCGTCGAGACCGCGATGTTCACCGCGAGCCAGCCGAACTGGAGCAGCCCCATGAGCAAGCCCGGCATCAGGAAACCGCCCGCCGTGCCGTACGTGGAAGCACCCACTACATAAAGAGGGTAGCCCGTCTTCATGCCGTACATGCCGGGAACGAGGTAGAACAAGAAGTGGCAAATCAGGGCCGCCAGCACCAGCGCCAGCAGACTTAGTCCCAAACCTGCCTGGTTCAGGGTTCCGTCGGCAATGCCCATATAGAACACGACCCAGAGAAAGATGCCGGCGTAAGCCGGGGCCGTACTCTTATACCACGGCGTCCGGTTCTCAAGCGGATTCGGCTTGGCCATGCTCAGATAACTTGGTAGCGTTCCATTGCTCATGATCGGCTCTCCTATTTCAAGTACCCCGACTCAAATCTGCACTCCTATAGAATCGGCACGCGGGCCGCTTTGGCAACAGGAAAAGTCGAATATCGGACCTGCCCGGAACGTCTGAGCCGGGACCTGACGCAACACCTATTCTCCCCATGTTCCTATGACGGTCGCCACGGTCGGCGTTTCCCACGCAGAATCACGCTCTTCCCAGCCTGGGCGGGCCTCTCGGGGCGCCACGCTCTCAACGCGGCCGCGGCTCGTACCGCCGACGACGTCTCCTTCACTCGGCCATCCGAACCCGAATCGTCAGATACGTCAGAGTGATTACGGCGACGGCAAAAACGACTGCCGTCCAGCGATGCGTCGCGAGAAGAATCTCCTGCCAGTGCGTCCCGACCAGCGGGAACATGCTCAGCAGGATCGGCAGGATCAGCGGTAGAGACAGGGCCACGACCGTCCAGAAAGCCACCTTCTGAGCTGTCCGGGAGCATCTATACGGTCCCTCCGGGGCCGCGATTCGCAGCCGCGTCACGCGTCGCAGCAACCGCTGCATGCGCGGGCAATCACCCTGCTCGAACCGAAACCGGCTGGCCCAGGTAAGCGCCAGAATCGCCAAACAGATCGCGAATATCGGCGCAAACGTGGCGTGGATCATCATCAAGTACCCGGAGATGTGCTTGCCCTGGGCCAGGAGCGGATAGAATCCTGTGAAGCCGAGGATCACAAAACAAACCGCCGCCAGCAAGTAGCACAGCTTCTTCAGAACACCCAGCACGCTCAATCGCTGCTCGATCAGCAGCAGACTGAGCACATGGACCGCCCCACGGACGGCACAGCCGCCGCGACATTCGGGATTGGTCGGGAAGGCAATCCAGTGGACAACGATGCCAATCAAGGTGGCCAAGAACAAGAAGATCGAAACCGTCTGAAACATGCTGATCGCTCACCCAAGGAATATCTATTCGTCTTCGGCCAGTGTCTTGGCGATGACACCCAATGCCTTCAGCCCGTACAGCAGCAAGACTACACCCAGAATCCCGGCCGAAGCAAGCGCCACAATCTTGAACCACGGGCGAAACACGAACGATGCCGAGAACGCCCAAGCATAGAACCGGCTGATTTCCTGGAAACCGACCATTTCCTTCATCGCCGGCGTTTCCGACACCACCGGGCTATCCACCTCCACCGCCCCAAAGAAGAACGGCGATGTGGTTGAGTGGCAGTCCGTGCAATATCGAACCCCGAGAGACTGGGCCGCCGGTCGGACGCCGTGAGCCAGAGGCCACAAGTAGGGTTTAGCCGCCGGATGGCCCGGCACTTCAACGACATCGTTGGCATCACCGAGGCGATAGAGCGTGCCGCCGGCCACATAGACCGCGTCGCCCTCGACAGTGCCGGAGAGCAACCTCAAGGCCTCCGCAATCCGCGCTTTCGACACACCGGGCCAACTCCCATTGGTCGGAAGCTCGATATCTTTGAAGACCCCCTTGACGGCCCTTTCCACGACCGGCAGCTTGATCGGCGTGATCTTGTCATCAACGAGCATGCCCCAATAGGCCGGCCAAATCATCTTGTGCGGGGCAATCTTGGCTTCCTCCAACGGTGTGGACACACACACGCCAAGGGTATCGGCAAGGCTCTGCTTGGCGAAAACGGGAGAGAGAATGTGCGGCAGCACCTCCTCGGCCTTGTTGACGTTCGGCGTGCCCAAACGATGCGCACGAGAGGTCTTGGTCGAGACAGCGCGCCGGCCCGGCCAGGGGCCCGAGTGACATGCGGTGCAGGTGAGCCTCTCGAAATGAACGGGTGGCAGGCCAATGTGTTTCGGCACGGGCGCCCCGAGACGGCCCGCCTCGGGTAAGGCCTCCAGTGAATCCTCCGGCAAATGGCAACTCTCGCACGTCGTGGTCGCCGCCAGGCGGTTCTGCGACATCAAGCTCTCATTGGGGTAGCCCCTGACCATGTCGTGTTCGACGCCGTTGCGATGGCAATCGACGCAGGTCAGCCCCGCCTTGAGATGGACATCCTCCTCGGAGGTCCACTTCTCCGTCTCGCGTGCGGCGTCGGCATAGTAGACATCCGAGTGACAGTAGTAGCAGCGTTCCTTCGGCGCTTCGCGCACGATGTCGAACAGCACCTGGCCGTCGGCATCGAACGCATCCTTTCGATACGTTACCTGCGGTTCCTTGTCGCCGCCTTCCGGCATGAACGGATCGTACGTCGGAGGCATCTCCGCCGCAGAACCCTTCACCGACGCGAACTCGCACGAGGCGGTCGCCGCCCAACGGTAGTTCTGCCGGGACACCTGCACGGCGTAGCCCGCGGTCCCCCCCATGTCCTGGCCGTAATGACCATTGTGACACGCCAGGCAGTTGATCTCGAGCTTGCCGGAAACGAGCTGCCTGCCGACATCGTCAAGATCAGTAGCCTTCACCTCACCCGGTCCGCCCCCCGGCATGTGGCGGCCGAATGTCTGGGCAAAACGGAACGGCGTCAATCCGATTTCGTCAGGCCGATACGTACCCGGCCAGGAGCGATATGAGAGGGGAATCTGAATGCCGAGCCGCTGGTCGAAATAGACCCACGGCTCGCCGCTGCGTCCGGGAGGGACATTGCTATCGATCGCGTTGAAATGCCAACCCGTCCTGACGAGGTCATAGTTGTGACAATCGCCACAGGTATACCTCGTCGAGAACGGCAAGGCCAAGTCGGCCTCCGGCCCAGTCTGCTCGCCTTTCTGGCCGTTCTCGTCTTCGGCAAAAAGGGGAATCAGATGCGTCGAACACGCGCGACTGCCATCGCTCTCGTCGCCGAGCAAGGCAGCAGTGGCTTCTGACGCTTCATTCGCCGCGGCGGACGGCCCGACCAGCGCCGCCAACACGGCAAACGTGAAGATCACTGTTCTTCTCAAGGCTGTCTCAATTCCTTTCTCGTAACCTCGTCTGGCGGCTCATCACGAGCTCGTTCCGGACCGCGTGCGTCACACCTTGAACTCTTCCGGCTTGAACTCGAGTCGACGCATTGCCTCAACGGCCTCGTTGACTTTCAGAACGGTCACGGCCGTCTCATAGCCGATCTCAGCGGGGCAGTTGAGCTTCTCCTTGCCGCGAACGGCGTTGAAGAAATTCTCCAGATGCGGCTGATGGTACGGCTTGTTGTCCAACGTGACCGGAATGTCCCACGCCGGCGGCGCGGGCGTTTCGCGCACGTCCAGAGTCACGCTCTCTTCCGCCGCGGCTTCTTGGACCTCCGGCGGCGCGCTGAGGAATCCGAGCTTGACCCACTTGTCCCAATCTTCCTGATTGCCGATCTCGCGGTACACGGCGCCGCGGCCGGCCGCCTCGGAGATCAACAGCGTGGCCTTGTCGCCCATAAAGGTCTCGTAGTAGCCCTGACAGCTATTGGTCGTCTGCGTCTGGTAATACGCGCGGACGACGCCTTCCTTGGTCTCGTACTCGTAGATCGCCATGACGGTGTCGTACCACTCGTG
>CAZGRF010000009.1:18358-20662 GCA_964527825.1 uncultured Pirellulales bacterium | reverse complement strand
AGGAAAGACAACGCTGTTTTCCTTGACCCATGCTCGCAGCATATCCTCACCCACCGTCGCAGCGTGGACGGCAATCACCGCGATGCCCTTTTCTTTTAGCTGTTCAGCATGTTCGGCTAATTGCAGAACACAGTTGCGCGAAGGCCGCTGCTGCATGTCCCAGAAACAGACGAGAATCATCTTGCCTTCGGCGTGGTCGAGATTGAAGTCGATGTCGATTCCATCGAACGAGGATATCCGGCGCTGCTGTTGCGGCGGGCCAATCAGGATGAGCTGGTCATTGTAGTATTTGTCCCACCATCCTGATTCGCTGCGACTGCCCCGCGCGTCCATGACAAAGTACGTCATACCCGGGACAATTCCACTGATTCTCAGTCGTCCTTCGGCGTCGGTCGTGCCGCGCCGGTCTTCGGCGCGCGGGATGTGGTTGCCCCACATCATCGGCGTGGCGTTCACAGTCATATTCGCGCACGGATTGCCCTGTCGGTCCGTGAGCATGGCCTCAGTGACGTGTCCCGGCTGCATCACCAGCGGGGCCGACAGCACGGTTGGATCCTCCACGGAATCGATGGTTTCGACCAGCACATGCCGGGAATCCTTCGTAACGCCGTAGAGAAAGAGCTGCAAGCCTGCAGGCACTTCCGTTAGTTCAAAGGAACCGTCGGGATTGGTGGCGGTATAGGCACCCCCGGCCCCTGTCCACGAAGCCGTACTGTAGCGCTCCGGATTGCCCGTGACAATCTTGACGTCGGCCGCGGGAGTCCCATCGGGAAGCTGCACCTTCCCGCGCACACTCGTCAGGCGCCCGGCAATCGCGGGGGCCTTCATGGTAACCGTCATCTCTTCACCCTGAGCATCAAACCCCAGATGCGAACCGGACGGATTCCCGTCCCCCAAGACATACGTCCCCTCCGGCGGTGAGCCAAAGAACAGTGAGGTCCGGCCGGGCATGACCCGGACCGTGAAGACGCCATTTGCATCCGAACGGCCGTCAACACGACCGCCCTCGTTCGACCCTTGGATTCGCGCCCCGGCCACCGGCCGGTCTGTATCAACCTCGACAACGGTGCATTTGATGAGGGTGCCGCGACAAGCCTCGATGCTGAAATCGTCAACGACTTCCCCGGGCTGAAACTGGTCCTGCGTTTGCGCCGCGATGTAGCCGTCGTGCTCCATCGTGATGATGTAGATGCCGTTGGCGTTCACCGACTGGCCCCAGGGACTCATGTCCCAGCCCTCCGCCGGGATGTCTTCAAGACGAAACCGGCCTTGGGCATCGGTCTGGGCGAGGAAGAACTGCCACATCCCCCAGTTGGTGTGAAACCTGACGATCGCATCCTTGACGGGTTCGCCTGCTTCGTTCCGTACGAAACCACTGACAGTTGCCCCTTTGCTGAGCCGAATCGTGTGCTGGCTGGAGAACGCGAGCCCTTGGGCATAGCCTTTAAGGTTCGCGTGAAAGCTGCAGCGCGTTCGCGGCAGGTTGGTGACGACCGCTCTACCGTCGGCGCCGGTCGTGCCGCCGACGATTCCCGGATCGGTGGACAGAGACAAAGTGTCGCGGAAAGTCGCTTCAGGGTCGGCTCGATTGCCGATGTTGTAGGGCCAGACGCGCACGCCGGCCAGAGGATTGCCCTCGTTATCCGTCACCGTAACAGTCCGCGATTGCGGTTCGGTCAGAACAACCTCATAGTCGGGCTTCTCTTGCCCGCGGCTGACGTTGCGCCAGCCCAGGGCGTAGTCCGGATGGACCGCCAGTATAACGAAAGAATCGTGTTCGTGGGAGTATTTTGAGGCGTCGCTGTACCGCAAAGGATCCGGGAAGGCAAAGGAACCGTCCGGTCCCGACGCGGTTTCTTGGGCAACGCGATTGCCAAGACCCCAGCGACTGCAATTGTGGTACAATACCACCCTCGCATTTTGGATCGGCTGACCGTTTGCACCGACGATCTTGCCTTTGCAGGCAATTCCTTGGGTCCGTCCGGCCACTGAATGACCGGCCATACAAACAAGCAGCCCCAGAGAAACACACATCGCCTTTCTGACACGCATGATTGTCCTCCCAAAGACCTACTTCGTGATTTTGTCATCCACTTCGTCGATCGAGAGTCCTTCTGCCACAACAACATGGTCGCGATCGGTGAGAATCAGCCAGGGCAACGACTTGACGCCCCAAGCGGCGCGGGTCTTGGCCTCCTCTGCTGCGATCACCCCGATGGGCAAAGGAATGTTGACCTGCCTTACCCACGTCCTGAAAGCCGTCTCATCCGTCCGGGCTGCCTGCACGGCGACGACGACAAGTCC
>CAZGRF010000009.1:9306-18258 GCA_964527825.1 uncultured Pirellulales bacterium | reverse complement strand
CCAGTTCTCTTAGATCAGGTAGACGCTTGCCCAGGAGGGAGGCGCCGGCCTCGTGCGTGAGGTCCTGGCCCAGAATGATCTTCAAGTCCTTAGCTGGCAGTTCGGCCTTGAGGTTGCCCGATCCACCGGGGCTGGAACCGAAGTTGGCCTGGAGGCGGATCGGTCCCTCGCACAAGCGAGTCAGAACGAACTCGCCTCGTTCATTGGTGGACGTGGTTTTCAAGGGCTGACTGACTCCTGGCAGAGGGTTCACGAGGATGGGCACGTGGGCCGCCGGCTTACCACTGGCATCCACCACGACTCCTGAGATGGACTGGTCGGCCAACGGCAGTTCGGTCGGCCCGATGTCCACCACTGCACCCGGCGCTCCGCTGGGCGATATTCTCAAGTACCTTGTCAGGCCGTACCCCGCCGCCGCGAGGGAAAGCCGGTAGGTGAAACCCTCCCGTACCGGCGGGATGGCCTTCATCTCGAACCGGCCTCGCGCATCGGTCAGAACCTCGACACCCGGTTCGGTCAGACATCTCCACGTGGACATGGACAACGTCACTCGGGCGGCAGGTATGCCGGTTCCGTCAGGATCGACAATCTTGCCGGTCAGCGTCCACGCCGGACCGAGCTTGAGGCGCATTGGCCTGGACCAGTCCTTCACGTCGACCGCACAAGCCCGATTGGTGTTGACGGCTCGGGCCATCACAAGTCCGCCTTGGGCGCCATAGCGTGTGTCGTATGCCGCATCGAATCTGCCGTTACCGTCGGTGTAGGCGTGGTCACCGAAAGGATGGATCGAGACAGCCGCATCATTGACAGGCTCACCGTCAGCGTCGAGCACCGAGCCATACACCCGTGGCGCAAGCGACAGCACAGCCTCGTAGCGAAGCGCCTGTCCGGCCGCCACCTGTTCCTTGCTCTGGTAGGTAGAGAGTTCATCCGCTCCCACGGAGACGGTATACTCCCCCGCCGGCGCCCGGACGCGCGCGACCCCCCCGGCATCCGTCAGCGCAGGTTTGTCCCGACGCCAGTCGCGTCCGTTGAGGCTCACCCTGGCCCCCGGCACGGGACGCCTGGTCCGAGCGTTCAATGCAGTCACTTCAAGCGTCCCTCCCTTTGTCACGCGGATCGTGGCCTCCGGCGCGGTCTGACCGGCTTTGACAAGCACGTCCATGCCCTTGCCGCACCAGAGATCGGGACCCCCTTCGGGCGCTAGCACCCGGATCTGGCTGAGCCCTTCGGGGATCCCGTCGAAGGTGAATGCCCCGTTCTGGTCCGAAGCGGTCTCGCGTGCGAGGTAGGATCGAGTGGCTTCTGTTGCGGAGCTATTGGGAGAGATCATCAGGTCCACGCCGCTGACAGGCTGGCCGCGCTCGTCCACTACGCGCCCCTTGACGGTGCCCTCTTCGCCAAGCTGCAAGCGGATGTCGGGACGCCAGACCTCGAAACCGCAAGACGCCAGTTTATTCATGCGCACTACATGCACACTGCCCCGGCTGGGGGCCTTGACGCGGAAGGACGCACCGACATCGGCAGCAAACTCGGTGAAACGGAATTTCCCTTGCGAGTCCGTGGTCGTGGTGAGCCAATCTTTAGGCGCCAGGATGGACCGCTGGCGCAGCCGGTACAAGTAGCTGGTCACGGGCAACGCCTGCACCTGGGCGTCGGCGATGGGACTACCTTCTGAATCGACAACTTGGCCGGTCAACACACAAGGCGGCTCCAAGACCAGCAGGAAATGGCCTTTGCCTTTGGTGTTGCGGCTATAGTTGAGACCGTCCCAAGCCAGCGCCAGCCCCTTCTTGCGCGCCACGATGAAGGTGCCGTACTGGTACGACACGCTCGCCTGGCATTGGAACCGCCCGCTGGAATCGGTCTTCACGATAGGCGCGATTAGCTTGCCACCGCGGTCGGAGCCACCGATCCCGTACCACTCGTACACCGCCACTTCCGCTCCCTCTACCGGCCGGGCTTGGGAGTCCACCAGTTGTCCCATCACCGGCAGGGCCTCGCTGGACGAGACCCAAATCCCTGCAGAAACCCATACACAAATGGCAATCGTCGTGCGCATGACAGACTCCTTAGTGGAATTGGCGCATCTCTCAACAAAGACTTCTATCTCACCATCAGTCTCCCGTCATCCTCTTAACGTGGGCTTCGAGCTCATCCAACGCGAAACCCTCCGCCGTCACGACATGTTCTTTGTCCGTGAAGACCAACCACGGCAGGGACTTCACGCCCCAGGTCAGTTTCTTCTCGTCGAATCTGCCGTTCAGGATGCCAATGACAAACGGGACATTGTATTGCCTGGTCCACTCATCGAACTGCTCCCGTCCGGCGCCTGATGTTTCCACCGCCAGGACCGTTACAGCCCTCTCTTGGAGCGTCGCGGCCTTCTGCGCGAGTTGCGTCAGCGCTCTGCGCGAGGGCCGCTGCTGCATGTCCCAGAAACACACGAGAATCGCTTTGCCGTCTGCGTCCGTCTCGTTTGGGAAAGCACACATCTCCGACAGGTCAGGCAACGGTTTGCCGGTCAGCGCGACGAATCGCTCGTGGACAACATCCTGCCCCAAGATGGCCTTGAGGTCTTGATCGCCGGCTTCGGCACGCAGGTGGCCCGAACCGGCCGGACTGTTCGCGAAGTTGACCTGTACGCGAATCGGTCCTCTGCACAGGCGTGTTACGCGGAAACGTCCCCGCTCGTCTGTGGCCGTGGCTTTGTCGGGCTGCTCAATTCCCTCCGCGCCTTGTATGAACAGGATGACCCTGGGCGCAGGCACACCATTGGCGTCAACAACCACGCCCCCAATGGACATGTCGGCAGGCAGCAACTCGATGGCCCCGACGTCCGCCGTCGAGCCCGGCTTTCCCTCAATGGTTATGCGCTTGTAGGTCTTGGGCGCATAGTCACCGGCATGCAGGGAGATTCGATAGTCGAAATGTTCCTGAACGGGTGGTATCGCCTTGAGCTCAAAGCGTCCCTCTGGATCCGTCAGCACCTCTTCGCCGATCCCGCACAGGAAATTCCACAGGGTGACGCTCAGGGACGCCCGCGCCGCGGGAATTCCTTTTCCGTTGGGATCGGTGACCCTACCTGTCACCGTCAGGGCGGAACGCAGCGACAACTGAACAGGCTCGCGCAGTTCGGTCGTGCGGACAACGGCTGCCAGGGATCGTGCTCGGTCTCTGGCCATAAGGCACAGCCCCTGGTCCGCATTCCGTGCCTCGTAGTGTGCGGCGAAGTGTCCTTTCGCATCGGTGTAGATGTCATCGCCGGAGGGGTGGACGGTGACCAGCACGTCCCCAGCCGGATGACCGTCTTCATCAGTCACCGTGCCCTCGATCGTCGGATGCGGGTCGAGGGAGATATCCAGGTGCGTGACCTGCCCCTCTGTGACCACGACAGGCTGGTTGACGCGCCACGTCAGATACGCTTTGTCACTGGCGTAGGCCTCGTATTCGCCCGGCAGGATGCGGAACGTCGCCCGGCCTGAGTCATTTGTCACCGAGTTGGCGGAACCACTATCGCCGTATGCCCGGACGCGAATGCCGCTCAGGAGCCGGTTCGTATCCTGCTCGCGTACGTCTGCCTCGATCATCCCTCCCTTGCTGACAGTCACACGCACATCCTCAGCCGCCTGATTGGCGGCAACGTCCACAACCGCCGGTTGGGCCACCCACAACGGGGTCTCATCTTCCACTGAGGCCAGCGCGATTGTGCTCTTGCCTTCGGGCAGGCCGGCACATATGAACGTCCCGTCGGTGCCGGTCACGACCGTCTGAGCGAGATAACGGTTGAGAATATCCTCTCTGTCCAGCTCTGCTTTGATCGCCAATTTCACGCCTGCGACGCCCTCGCCGGTCGCAGCGTCGGTGACGCGGCCGCGCACGCGTCTCTCCTGCGGCAGCATCAATCGGATGTCCGACCTGCCGATTTGGAAGCCGCAGCAGTTCTGATAGTGCGTGGTGAACGTGTAGGTGCAGTTCCATCCCGGTGCCTGGACGCGGAAATCCGAACCGACGTCGTCTGAAAAGGCGTCGAACCGGAATACGCCCTCCCGGTCCGTCTCGGTGGTGAACCACTCCGGCGGGCCGTACATGGGCCTCTGATTCAAGCGTTGCATGTAGCTGGTTTTAGGCACCGCCTGCACCTTGGCCTTTGCCACCGGCTTGCCGCCATAGTCGACCACAACGCCGCTGAGCGTATGGGGCTTCTCCAGCACGAGTAGAAAGTGGCCTTTGCCCAGCGAGTTAGAGCTGTAGTTCAGCCCATCCCAGGCCAACGCCAGGCCCGCCTTGCGCGCCACGATGAACGCGTCGTACTGGGAGGTCATCTCGGCCTGCAGCTCAAAGCGGCCTTCTCGGTCTGTCTTGGCTATGGGTGGATTCGCTTTGGCGAAGTAATCGCCGTCACGGTACTCCCTTTGATAGATGACGACCTCAGCCCCCTCGACCGGCCGGGCCAGGTAGTCAACCACTTGACCACCGACGGCGAGTTTGTCACTGCCTTCTGCGAGGCATACGCCGCACCCAACAAAAGTCAACACGACGCCAAGGGCACTGTATGCTTTCGTTATCATCGACTTGTCTCCCTGCCATTCTCGTTAGTCTTCCAGACCGGCTACCGCATACCCATCTCCCAATCAGTCACGCGAAAGGTACCAGCGCAGTCCGGGCAGTCTTTTCTTCAGTCGCTCCAAACCTTGCTCGCTGACGCTACAGCCTTGCAGGTCCAGCCACTCCAGTTCAGGCAACACCGCCAATTGTTGCAGCCCTTCGTCGGTGATCGGCGCTCCGCTCAGCGACAGTCTCTCAAGCCGCTTGAGCTTGGCAATGTGCGTCAGTCCTTCGTCCGTCACATCCAAATGGGAAATCGCTTTTCGGTCCTCCACGACTAGCGCACTGAGGGCCAGGCTCTCAAGCGATTGCAGACCGACCAGATGAGCCACGTCCGCGTCGGTCACCTTCGAACGCGTGTGCATCAGGGTCAAGCGTTGCAGCGAGGAAAGCTTTCCGAGGGTCGCCCACTCGTCTCCGGAGGCCAAGTCCGCCTGGTACAGGGTGAGGACCTGCAAGGACGGCAGAGATGCTAACGCGGCGAGGCCCTTCCTCGTGATTCGCGACGGACCGACGGACAACTCGCGCAGCGATCGCATGCCCTGCAAACGCAGCAGCCCTTCGTCGGTCAACCCTGTGCCCAACGTCAGTCTCTTGAGCTTGGGCAGCTCCGGCAGCATCCCTACAATCGTGTCCATCTTGGGCGTGTTGTCAAGGTACAGCTCCTCCAGCGACTTCATCGTTGGCAACAGCGCCAACCCTTCGGCGCTGACAGAGTCACCATCGATCGTGACGTTCCTGAGCGCGGGCAGCTTCGACAAAGTGGCCAGACCGACATCGGTGACACCGAAGAGCACTTGGAGCTCTTGAAGCTTCTGGAGACCCTCAAGGTGCGCGAATCCCTCCTCGGTGACGCGCGTGGAGTACAGACAAAGGCTCTGGAGTTCCTTCATGCGTTTGACGTGGACAAGGCCGGCGTCGCTGACTTGGGTATCCCGCAGATCGAGACTCTCCATCTTCGTCAGGCCGGCCAAGTGCGCCAACCCTCCATCTGTGATGCCCTGGCTTCCACCCGAAAGCCAACGCAGGTTCGCCAAGTTCGTGAGGTGGGCGAGGCCTTCGTCGCCCACGCCGCGGCTCAGCCCCAGCGACTCCAGCGACCGGATCTTGCCCACGTGGACCATGCCCTCATCGCCGGTCGGGGTTCCCCATAGGTACAGGTCTTGCAGCGACGAAAGACTCGCAAGATGAGCCAGTTCCTTGTCACCCACGTGCGTGTTGACCAGAACCAGCTTCCTCAGCGATCCCAGGTGCGCCAGGTGCTTGAGCCCAGTCCCGAGTATTCCTGTATCTCCGAGATAAGTCTCCTGCAGACCGGTTAGGTGAGCAATATGTTCCAGTTGCTCATCGGGCAACTCGACGAACCGGCAGAAGAGCATCTGAAGATCGTTGGGTCCAAGCTTCCCCAGTGGCGACAGGTCCTCGCCCGCCTGCTTGCTCAGGTCCAGCCGCACCGCCTTGCCCGCTGGCACCGTCACGTCGCCGGTGGCCTCCCCGAGTGGCTGCCAATCCGAATAACTCGCAGTTTCCAGCAGCTTCCAATCCAGGACATGCACAGTCCCCATCGACCGGTCCTTGGGAAAGTGAAGCACTCGCGACTCAGCCGCCGACGCTGGCGAGGTCCAAGGGACCGCCAGGACAACTGCGGTGACAGCGATGATAATCGGCCGCGCGGATGTTTCTGCGTTGCGGCTCATCTCGACTCCTCCCCTGCCATAGCCTCGATTCTACGGTCAAGCTCGCTCAAGGCGAATCCCTCGGCGCGCACGACGTGCTCCCGGTCCGTCAGGATCAACCAGGGCAAAAACTTTGCGCCCCAATCGAAGCGCACTTGCCTTTCATCGCCTGCGACGGTCCCGACAGGAAAGGACAGCTCGTTTTCTCGAATCCATTCGTTGAGCGGTTCCGCCTCCGTTCTGGACGCCTGGATCCCCACCACCATTACGCCTTTCTCGTCCAATTCTCTGACCTCTTCGTTCAGTTGCAGAGCCCAGTTGCGCGAGGGTCTCTGTTGCATATCGAACAGGCACACAAGCAACGCCTTGCCTTCCGTGGCATACCCGGTGAGGTCGATATCGACCCCCTCCCAGGCCGGCAAGGGCTTGCCTGTCAGCTCAGGCGTGTACATAGTCTGGATCGTCTGGCCCGAGCGACGGTCGAGCACGGTGACGTCCGGCTTGAACCGGACGACGAACAACTCGTCGGGCAGCTTCTCATTGACCGCGACTTTGACAATCTTGAAGTCCCGGCGGAATTTCAGGTAGTGCTTGCCCTCGCCGTCGTCATCGTAGCCGTCGTAGCTCTGCGTCATCGGGAACCAGCAGCCTGGAGCCACTTCCTTATAGTCACGCGACTGGTGCTCGAACTGCGGCTGCTTGTTCATCAGCCATACGTATCCATACATGCGCCGGTCGGCGACGCCGACGTACCAGCGATAGGACACAACCTTACTGCGCTCCCAGTCCAGGATATAGCAATCCGTCCCATGGTAATCGCCGCGTCCCGACAAGACGAAATCCTCGGGCCGTCCGGATCGCTCCATGATTTCTTCCGAGCTGACCGGACACCACCAACATGACTGTACTTGGGCTCTGGGCCAGCACATCACGTAGAACATGTTGGCAAACATCCTTTTCGGCGTGGGGTCGATGGCAAAGTGCTCCTGCCCGCAGTAGATGGCATTCGAGTGATCGACCGCCATGTTACCGTCCCAAATCCGGATATCATAGCTGACGCCCGCCATATCCCGGAGGAGACGCAGACGCTGTTCACCGTCAATCGCAAACTCGAGGGTCTCTCGCGTAACAGGCCTCAGGTCGGGGAAGAAGTTCGGGTCCGGGATCGCCCCTCGCCTCTCGATCTCGGCCGCTTCTATGGCAATCCCGCGCGGGGTCCGTACCCACGTGCTCTCCACGCGGAGATAGAAACTGTCCACTTCGTGAATCCAGCTCTCGCCTTCGCGCACAGCCCGGACCAATTCGGCCGCGTCGGGTTCAGACTGCCCCAGACATGTTGCCGTTACCCCGAGGCAGGCAATCATCACAACAATGGGACATCTCTTATGGTTCCGCATCAGCCATTTCCTTTAACTTGGCCTCCAGTTCGCCCACTCCGAACCCTTCCGCTCTGACCACGCGCTCCCGGTCCGTCAGGATCAACCAGGGCAGTGACTTCACACCCCAGGCGTACCGCTGTTTGTCGAAGCCACCTTCGACGATCTGCACCTTGAAGGGCACCTTCTCATCTGCGAGCCATTGATCCAGGTCCGTACGATCGATCTCGGCGACTTGCAGGGCCACCACCTCAATCTCCTTTTCCTTGAGCAGGTTCCCTCGTCCGACAAGTTCCTGGACCATCCGCCGCGACGGACGCTGCTGCTGGTCCATGAACAGAATCAGCAGAGGCTTGCCGGCACTGTCCTTCGGCACGAGAGACTCCAAGTCCTGCACCTGATCCAGCTGTTTGCCGGTCAGGCTCGTATGCTGGGGCGGACCTTGAGAACGATAGGACAAGGAACCTCGACCTGAGGCCATGCGCCCTGGTCCCAGCACGATCTTGACATCGTCCTGCCCGGCGTCGGCCTGGGCACGCCCTGTACCTTGGACGCTGCTGTCGAAGTTGGCTTGCAGGCTCACGCGGCCTTTGCAGATGCGCTCGAAGCGGAAGCGGCCGTTCTCGTCGGTGGCAGTCGTCTTGTCGGGCTGACTCACCTCGCGTGCGGCAGCGTGCAGAAAGATGGGGATGGCTGCCACCGGTCGGTCATTGGCGTCCACCACGATCCCGGCCAGCGTTTCGTCGGCCACAGGCAGAGCGATTTGCCCCAGATCGGTCACGGCGCCTGGCTGGCTTGATACCTCGATCTCCACATAGGACTTCGGACCATAGCCGGACGCGTCCACGCTCAGTCTGTACACCGTCGCTTCGTCGGGCGGCAGCAGACCCGAGATGGAGAAAGCACCGTCGGCATCGCACAGGGTCTCCGTCGTGATGTTTGATACAGTTCCGGTCAGGCGACCAGCTACGGCTACTCGCGCCGCTGGGATCCCGACGCCATCTTGGGTCGTGACGGTCCCTTTGACAGTCACACCTCGACCGAGCTTGATCTGCACGGGCTGGTCGGCGCCGGCGACTTCCGCAACGCCAACCCGATTCCGGTCCTCACTCCGGGCGACTACGTACCACGCCCTCGGGTCCGCATCGCCACAGGGGTACTCGAAACGCCCCTCTGCATCGGCGCTGAGCTCGTCTCCTATGTTCGAGACGATCCGCCCCCCCGTGCTCGGCGGAAGAATTTTGACCGACGCTCCAGGCGCGGGGTTGCCGTTCGGATCCACAACTGTCCCG
>CAZGRF010000009.1:0-9206 GCA_964527825.1 uncultured Pirellulales bacterium | reverse complement strand
CCGGGCAGCAACCGGGCCTGCGCCAATCCGTTGGCGTCCGTGTGTGGGAGGCCGGAGACGGATATTCCGGGAAGAGACACCACGATGCCAGCCAGTGGCTCGCGCGTTTGCGCGCGGCGCACGCATATCTCGACGATGCCGCCCTTGTCCATCTCCACGGTCAGATTGTCGGCCGGATGGTCCTCGCTGAGCTCGACGCCCACGGGCGCCGCCACCCATGCGGCCAGTCCCTGCTCGGCGGGAACCAGCCGGATCTCATGCTCACCGTCGGGCACGCCTGCGAAGGTGAATCGTCCCTCGGCATCGGAACGGACTCTGTATGACACGTACCGGTCTTTGATATCCTCCCGTTGATTGCGGTCGCGCGGACGTGATATCTCCAGGTCCACGCCGGTCACAGGCTTGTTAGTCGCCTGCTCGACGACGCGGCCCCGAACCTGCCGTTCGTCGGGCACGACGAGACGCACGCTGGAACGCCCCACCTCATAGCCGCAGCCGTTCAGATAATTCGTGGTGAACGTGTACACGCAGTGACGGTCCCGAGCCCGGACCCAGAAATCGCAGCTAGCGTCCGCGGAAAACACATCGAAGCGGAACCCGCCTTCGGCGTCGGTCTGGGTCGATAGCCAGGACTCAGGCAGAGAAATCGGGCTCTGGCCCAGCCTCGACAGATAGCAGCTCTTCGGTGCCGCGCGCACGGTCGCCTGAGCCACGGCCCGCCCGAAGGAATCCACGACTTGGCCTACTATCGTCGCGGGTTTCTCCAGAACCAGCCAGAAGTGGACGTGGCTTGCACTGCCTGCATCGAGCGGGGCGCGGTCCCACGCCAGCGCCAGGCCAGGCTTCCTGGCGACGACGAAGACGCTACGCATGGATTCGATGTCTGCCTTGACCTCGAACATGCCTCGAACACTGGTTCGCTCAATCGGTCCACATAACCTGGCGTCCTGAAGCTGAGTTTCCGATTCTCGGCCGTTCTCGATGACCGCCACCTCGGCGCCCGACACCGGTCGGGCCTGGTAATCGACGACTCTGCCGGTGACTGTGACAGTACGGCCAAAGCATGCGCCGGCCCACAGAAGGACCACACAACCGCCCACGATCATTCTTCGCATGAGAACCCGTCCTTTCTCACCTCCTGTAGCTCGCCCGCGCCACGAGACCACGTGACACGCACTCATCGAGCTATCAACTGCGCCAAACGTTCATCCAATTCCCCAACCGCGAATCCCTCGGCCACAACGTTGTGCTCTCCGTTCGTCAGAATCAACCAGGGTAGAGACTTGATGCCCCAGACCCGGCGCGTCGCTTCAAGGTCGCCGGGAATCGCCCCTACGGGGAAAGTGATGTTGCCTTGCCCAATCCATTCCGTCAGCGCATCGCGATCCACCGCCGAAGCCTGTACGGCAACCGTGACGACGCCTTTCTGTTTCAGCGCATCGGCTTGCTTGGCCAGTTGCAGGAGAGTGTTTCGCGAAGGGCGCTGCTGGAAGTCGAAGAAGCAGATGAGGATCGGCCTGCCTTGCGTTTGCTCGGGTCCGAGGTCGATCAGGTCTTTCCAGTCGGGCAAAGGCTTTCCGAGCAGTGGCCTCAATCCCGTATGTACCCCTCTGCGGCCGAGAACGACCTCGACGTCACGGTCACCGCCCTGGGCCTCTACGATCCCGCCCGCCTGGTGAGGAAGGCTGGCCTGAATACGCACCGGTGCCTTGCAGAGACGACGCAGCGTGAAGCGCCCGCCGATGTCGCTCACCGTCGTCCGTGTGACTTGGCCGCGGCCGTACGCAGAGACCAGGGCCCCGGCAACGCGAGCACCGTTGGCATCTACGACAATGCCGGAAACAGACCGATCCGCTGGGATTAGCACGATGGGCCCGAGCTCGATTCGCGTGCCGGGCTCTTCCGGTATGGCGACTCGCTGTGCCCAGTTCCCATAGCCACAGGCGCTGATGGAAAACGGATAGTAGAATTCGGCCCGCCCGGTAGCGATGCCCCTTAACTCGAAGCGTCCCTGTGAATCGGTCACAACGTCCGGCGCGTACGGCATGCTGGCACGTAATTCTGGGATACCCACCTCCGACCCCACTCGCGCTGCGGGAATCCCGTTACCGTTCGGATCAATCACCCGCCCGGTGATCAGGGAGGCCGGCTTCATGGTGATCCGGAGCGGGTCAGTAACCTGCTCCACCATATTCAGGCCGACGAGATTCAGAGACATGTGACGTGCGATCCAGACCTCAGGCAGATTGCCCGGTGGCAGGCCCGCCTCGAACCTGCCCGCCCGATCCGTCCGTGCCGAGACCTTTGCGAAATAATCGCTCGCAACCACCAAGCCGGTAACGATAGCGTCCGGGACGGGTTGTCCGGGCTTGTCGAGCACGGTTCCCGATATATCTCTGTAGCCATCAAGTAGTATGTTGGCCTCGATCGTCCGACCTTGGGACACGGCGACCGTGCCTTCATAGAACATTGGAATATAGCGGTCCGAACGGGTGCTCAAAGCGCATTCTCCTGCCGGTGCCGCAGCTATCAAAACGCCATTGGCATCGGTGCAGGCGTCCTTGTAGAAGTCGTGTCGTTCGGTTTGGGTGGCCTGCGAAAACTGGACGGGCAGACCGGCAATCGGCTCGCCTGTCCGCTCCTCTCTGGCAACGATCTCGATCGTGCCACCTTTACGCAACTCGGCTGTCACTTCCGTCATCTGCGCGCCGGCCTCAACGTCGAAGGTCACGCGCCGGTCGACCAAGCCGGTCCCGTCCGGCGCAGAGACGGCGATGTACCGCTCGCCTGGGGGAACCCCCCGGAAAGAGAACCGACCGTTTGACCCGGTGGTCGTCGCGAACGGAATGAACGGGTTCGCATCAGGGCTAATCTCCTTGGGGTGGAGAAGCACGCGAGCGCCGCCAACCGGCGCGCGACTTTGGGCGTCGATCACCTGCCCCTGCACAGGAACCTCCCGAGGCAAGACAAGGCGGATGTCCGTCCGACCGGCGTCGAATCCCGATAAAGTCATCATGTGCGGTGAGTATTCATAAATGAGTTCCCGGCCGGGGGCTTCCACCCAAAAGTCCGTGCTGACATCCGCCGAGAAAGCGTCGAAGAGGAACATTCCATCGTCATTTGTCTGCGTAGTCAGCCAGGACTGCGGCGCCAGGATCGGTAGTTGCTCCAGCCGTCTCAGTTGGCTGTTCTTCGGGACGGCTCGCACCGTTGCCCCCGCAACAGGTCGATCATTTGCATCGACCACGAGGCCTCGGGTCGAACATGGCCGTTCCAGGACGATCACGTTGTCATCGATATGCTCCAGTAGGTCCCAGCCAAGGGCAAAGCCGTCCTTGCGCGCGACAACCACATAGACCCTGAGCAGGCTGAGGCTCACGTCGGCGGTAAAGGCAAATCGGCCGTCTTGGTCAGTTATCCTGATCTCATCGCGCATTTCGGCCGTATGGTGACCCGTCTTCTCGTGGAGAGCCACCTCGGCTCCTTGAACCGGGCGAGCCAAGTAGTCAACCACGGTGCCGGCAATCCTATGCACTTGGCCCGGCGTCGTCAGGCTCTGGACCAGAACAATCGCGAACGCCAGCGTCAGGATGCGCATCCGCACGGTCGGCCTCACGGACTCTCTCCCATCGTGGCCAGTTGGTCTTCAAACTCCGCCACTGCGAACCCTTCCGCCGTCACGACGTGCCTCTCGTTCGCCAGGATCAACCACGGCAAGGACTTCACGCCCCACGCCAGGCGAGTGGCGTCAACGTCACCGCTAATCCGACCGACAGGTAACGTGACGCCGCCCTGCTCGACCCATTCGGATAGCGCGTCAGCATCCACCTCGGAAGCTTGTACGGCAACCGTGAGGACGCCTTTCTGTTTCAGCGCATCGGCCTGCTTGGCCAGTTGCAGGAGAGTGTTTCGCGAAGGCCGCTGCTGGAAGTCGAAGAAGCAGATGAGGATCGGCTTGCCTTGCGTCTGCCCGGGTTCGAGGTCGATCAGGTCCTTCCAGTCGGGCAAAGGCCTTCCGAGCAGGGGCCTCAATCCCGTATGTACCCCTCTGCGGCCGAGAACGACCTCGACGTCACGGTTACCGCCTTCAGCGTCGAGGAAGCCGGCACCACCAGGACTGCTGCTAAAGTTGGCCTGAATCCGCAAAGGACCGGCGCAGACGCCATCGACAGTGAACTTGCCCTCCTCGTCGCTGGAGGTTTGGTGTCTCGGCTGGCCGGCCGTGTCGCTGCCGCGCGGACCGGTGACGAAGATCGGGACACCCGCGACCGGCGTCCCGTTGGCATCGACAATCACGCCGGAGATCGACTTGTCCGCTGGCGGCAGGGTGATGGGGTCGATCTCGGCCTGACGGTCCTGTGCCGCATCGAACGGCAGTTCTCTCTGTTCGACCGGGCCGAAACCCTCGGCGCTCACGCCCATGAGGTACCGAAATCCTTCGACGGGCTCCGGGATGGCGCGGACTTCATAGAGACCATCGGCGTCGCTGCAAACATCAGGCGCGGCACTCATGCGCCAGCCCGGCAAAAAGGCCCACACCGAGACGGTAGCCATCGGTATTGGCTTGCCGTTAGGGTCCGCAATGCGGCCCCGAAGCACGAACGCAGGCGACAACGTCACGTCAACCGGTTGATCCTGACCCTTCACCTCCGCTAGACCCGCCAGATTGCGCTCGGGGTCACGGGCCAGAATCATCACATCCCGAATATTCCCGCTCGGACGCCAACGGACCTGGAACCGACCCCCCTCGTCGGTCCGAGCATTCTCTTGGCAGACTGGTTTGGAGGCAACCATCACGCCGGCCGCAGGCTGTCCGTTCGGGTCCCGTACAACCCCGGTCACCGTCGGATACGCGGCCAATGACGCTTCTCGACGGAGAACCTGACCCTCGACCAAGACGGGAGGGTCGGGATCCGTAAGGGAGTCATACCCATCGGCCCACATCCGCAGACGAGATTCCCCCGTCAGCACACGGAGACGGGCAAGACCGTTGGCATCCGTGAATACCGAATGATTCCAACAAGGATGCCGGCCGAACTTCGCCGCTTGCGAGACGTTCGCGCGGGCATTCTCGATAGGCTGTTCCGTCGCAGCATCGAGGATGGTAACCTCGATGATTCCACCCTTGCTCACGGGGACATTGGTCTCGGTTGTTTGCCCGGTTGCGACGGTGACCTTCACATCGTGACCGACCCAGTCGGCCGGTTTGCCGTCGGGCGCAACGACTTGAAGAGAATACTCATTCGCGGCCAACCCTGGGTAGACGAAGGCGCCGTCGGGACCGGAGACAACGGGAGCAACGCACGAGTAGTTGGCGTATCCCGTGTCCGGACGAGCGAGTAAGCGGACATCGGGCACTCCCTTGCCGCTGTCCTCGTCCACGACCTTCCCTCGGATGACTGCCTCCAGTTTCAGGACGATACGAATATCGGTTTGTCCCGCGCGAAACTGGCTGCCCCCTACGCTTGACAGTTCGTGTTCCCAATACGTCCAGCACGAGGCCTTGCCGGGGGCTTCGACCCAAAGATCGGCTGTGCCATCGGCAGGAATGCGGTCGAACTGGAACTTGCCCTGGCTATCGGTTCGGGCAGTGAACCACTCCCGCGGCGTCTCGAAGGACACGCCGGGGGTCCCCCCCATCCAGCCCATTTTCAGACACAGGCGGACGGTCGCGCCGGCGATCGCCCGACCGGCCTCGTCGACGACCGAACCGGCCAAGACCTCAGGCTCGCTGAGACGCACCGTCATATCCTGGGCCGACCCCGCAAAACGTGGGCTCTGCCAACCCACAGCCAGTCCCTTCTTCCAGGCGACAACGTAGATATAGTCCTTCCTCTCGGCGCCAGCTTGTAGCCGGAATCTGCCGTTTTGTCCCGTGGTCGTCCGACTGAGCGCCGCCCAGTTCGTCCGACCCGCCGCGTAGTCGTACAGTTGTTCGCCGCCGATTACCTGAGCATCCACCACGGGGCGACCGCGCCCGTCCACGACAACGCCGGAGACATCCACCGGCTTGGCAAGTCCTTGGCCCCACAATGAACCTGCGCCGCAAGCGACAGTAGCACAGACGATCACTATAGTCGAGACTGTGTGTGCAGTTGACTGACGAGACATATTCACCTCTACAATCGAAATGACTGCGGATTTGCACGCGTGGGAGAAAGACAGACAGCTATGGTGTGGCAAGAATGAGCGGTAGGCAGCGAAGCACTTTTGTGAAGGGTTGGCGAGCAGCATTTGCGCACAATAGCTCCCTCCCACGCGACCTTCAGCCGCTGGACAATTCGCCGCACTCTCGAATCGCACCGGCTACGGCATCAGCTTCTTCCGCAGCCCGGCGGCCACTGCCCCTACAACGATGACCGATAGAACGACAACCAACGGCCACACGTTCTGCCGGCCGTCAGACTCGCCGGCAACGATTCCTGGCCCGGCGGACGCGGCGGCGATAGTATAAGGTTCACTTTCGATTCTGAACGGCGCGCCTACGTCAAGCGTTGCGGTGAATGGACCTTTGACATTCTTGGGCTCTCGCCACGAGAGCGAACAGGTGCCGCCTCAGCCATAGGAAAAACTGAAGGTTCGATCGTACGTACCATCTTTGTTGCGGATGTTCAGTCTCGGCGCCTGCGGCTGGGCCCCATTACGCGTCAGTTCGATGCGCTCGCCGTGCCGCCCTTTCAAGCTCTGGTTGAAGTTGTACGTCCCCTCCCTTGCTGTTGCCTGAACAACCGCGACAACAGGCTCACCGACCTCAAGAGCGGCTTCTTCTGTCTCGGAGACGTTGAAGGAACTAAAGCCGGAGGAAGCGGTCCCTCGCAGCTTCCACTTTGCGCCGCTGTCGTCATTACGTTCGAGCGTCCACTCGGCGACGCGGTACTTGCCCGCCGGGAGCCTGGCGACGCCATTCTCTGGCTTAAGCGCGAACTGCCCGTTTTCACCTCCTGCCGAAAGCGCCGAAACGCCCTCCGCCAGTCTCACTGTCGCGTACTTCACATCCGCAGCCTTGGCCAGCTTGACATAGGCCCCATCACGGGCGATTTCCGGCTCGTAGAGCGTGCCGTCGGCTTCAAGGTACCTGCCCACGAAGACCGTGTTCGCGACGTTCTTCTCCGTGATGCCGATGCGATCGCAGTGCTGGGGATCGGGCGATCTATCGTTGAAAGTGCCGTTGGCGTCATAATCCAGAAGCACGCAGTGTTTCTTCCCATCGCCGACAACGATGTCCCCCTCGTACCATCCGCCCGCGGAGACGTACAGTCTCCTATTGGCGTTGGATCCGTAAAACCGCACATTCAGATGATAAGTGACGGGTCCGTCCTCAACCTGAAAGACAACCTTCACAGGGCCGAAATAGGCATTGTACTGGTCTATTCGGTAGGCCGTTTCCGGGTTCTCATCGTCGAGCCGACCGTCTCCATCGGAGTCGATGTAGAGCAAGCCGTGTAGTCCCGATTCAGCGGCGCGATCCAGCGCGATCCAAAGACCGCCGCTTTCGACCATAGGCGTAGACCACTTGCCGAAAAAGGGAGCCTCGCCCGCAAAACTGGGTAATTGTACGCCGGCGGGCCTTTCGTCGCTCAGTTTCACTTGTATCGTGTCCAAGCTGCCAGCGATCTGGCTGGCCTCGCGGGCCGAGCGATACTGGAGCCATTGCTCGTCCTGGGCCCCGGCCGCCGCAGCCAAAACAAGGATGGCGGTGAGTACGGCTGGATGAGAATAGGCTTTGATGCTCATCTTCACACCTCATCTTCTGATTGGTTTTCGAACCCCGTCGACACCAACCCCCGTGCCGTTCATGCAGATCAGACGCGCCCGCACCGGCAATGTTACAGGATTGTCCGGCTTTTTGGAAGGCTTAATTCCCGGCTCTCGGCCGCCGGCGACTCAGTCTACCGTGTGCCAGGTGGCATCCTGGGCAACCTCAAAAGGCCCAAGGTGTGTCTGTACCTCCAGGCGGTAGGGTCCCGCGCCCGCCCCTCGACCGTAGCCGCTCTGACCGTATCCGACTGTCCTGGGCACCCGCCACGAGTACCGGCACAGGCCGCCTCAACCATACTCGAACTGGCCGGAATGAACGGTCCGCCCGGCAGCGTCCATGATCTTGAACGTGGGCTTGGCTACCATAGCGTCATTCTTCTTGACGCCGGGGATATACCGTTCACCGCCGCGTCCTCCCAGTTCGAAGCTGACAAGGACATCCCGGCCGGCCCTTTGCAGGGAAGAGTGGATCGTGAAAGGCGGCCCGATCTGGAACTTGGTCGTCTGTCCGGATCGGATCTCGAAGTCGCGAAGTTGCCCGGGCCCGCCTTTGCCAAGCGTGAATGTCCAGCGATCGCCGGAGTCTTTCCTGGTCAGTTCCAGCGAGACGACCCCATACCTGCCGGCCGGCAAGGTCAGGGACCGCCCGGAACCGCTCCACCGTTGCTGAGCCGCGTCGGACCACAGCCCCAAGGTGACTTCTTCGCCTCCGACGTCCAGGAACCCGAATTGTGGTTGGGCCCGCCGGAACGAGATTTCGCTGCCGTCTTCGGCAACTTCAAGGCTGTAATAGTCTCTGCCTACCCGGACCAGCCCACTGAGCGGCATGATTTCCGAATCACCGGCATGGCCGTAGCTGAATTTCGAGTTGCCGTCGAGATCGATTGCCAGCACATCGCATCCCGGCTGGCGCGAGCTCTCTGCCAGGGGCACGAAGGCCTCGTTGAATCGCCCATCGAAATCGATGTCAACGAGTGCGATCCGGTACGTCCGTCCGTCCAGCGCGACCGTTCCCTCGCGAAGGAACATCGGGTGGAGAGTCAGCCACAGGCCATTGGAACACTCCACATAGAACACATCGCCGCCGGGGGAAAGGATGCCCTGACGCATCCCGACCGGCCCGAAGTGGTACGTGGCGGTCACCTGAATGTAGGATGCTCTGCGACCCACATACTCGCGCTCATCGGACAGCGAGCCGTCCCCGTCCGTGTCGAGGTACAGCTTCACCTGGTCAAAGGAACGGGTGGACCGATACGTCACGCCGGGGACCTCCCGGTCCCCGACGCGGACCACGAAGTATGCTGGGTCTCTGGGCGCATCGGCCGGCACTTCCCGAAGGCCGGCAGGCCGCACTGGTGTCGCGTCCTGCCGCTGGAGCCCGAGGAAGTGGGTCGGACTGTCCGACCCGGCACGCACGAGTCTCAACTGGGCCCTGGCGATCACAGGCT
>CAZGRF010000008.1:0-22572 GCA_964527825.1 uncultured Pirellulales bacterium | reverse complement strand
ATGGCAGCGCCTTCGCCGAGGACGAACCCGTCGCGACTGGCACAGAACGGTCGTGACGCGGTCTCCGGACTGTCGTTTCGAGTCGAGAGCGCGGTCAGTCGATTGAAGCCGCTTACGCCCAGCGGGTGAATCATCGAATGTGCCCCGCCGGCGATCATCACGTCTGCGTCACCTTTGCGAATCAACATCATTGCTTCGCCGATGGCCTGCGTGCTGGCGGCACAGGCCGTCAGGCAACTGCGCGTCGGTCCCCGCGCGCCGGTCAGCATAGCGAGGTGCGCGGCCGCCATATTGGGCTCCTGTTCGAGCTCACGAGCAGCCTTCATCTTCGCCAGCGCGATCTTGGCGGTCTCAGACCAGACCATCTCGTGTTTCTCGGTGTCCCAGCCCGCGATAATGGAGGCGAAGAAGGCGTCGTTATCCAGGGAACCTTCCCCGGCTCCCAGATAAATGCCCAGCCGGGTTCGGTCGATTCCGTCCGTGGGCTGCGCCGTTTCCACGTCGATGCGAGCTTCTTTGCACGCCTGGGCGGCGGCCCCGATGGCAAATCCCGAGCCGCGACTGCACATCTCGTGCAGTTCCGGGAATTCCGTATATTTCCGGAAGTCGTAGTCCTTCACCTCAGCGTCAAACGTGGTAGGAAACGTGGAAGCGTCGAAGATTGTGTTTTTGCCCGCGCCGCTCCTGCCGGCCAGTATCGCCTCCCACGTCGTCTCGACATCGTTGCCCAGAGGACAGACAATCCCCATTCCTGTAACGACCACACGCTCATGTGACTCCATCGTCTTCATTTATGCCGCCGTACCTGCGTCAAGACGCTTCAATACGATGGCAGCGGTTTGGCCGCCATAGGTATAGCTGCAACACAGTGCATGTCTCACCTCCCGCCTCTCGCTCTTCGCCACGACCCGAAGGTGACACCCATCCGCGGGCGTGACGAAGTTCTGGGCTGCCGGGATGGTGTTTTCCGTCATTGCCTGCACGGCCGCAATCACGTCCAGCGCCCCGCTGGCTGCCCCGGTCGTACTCAGCATGCTCTTGGTTGGCCACACCGGAATGTCTGCAATAGCGTTGCCGAGCGCTGCCTCGATGGCTCGCGCTTCCGCCAGATCATCGCGCGGAATGCCCGTACCGTGGGGGACGATGAGGTCCAGCTCGTCCGGCGTGATTTCTGCGTCGGCCATGGCTTTCTCAATGGCAATCTGCACTCCCTTGCCGTCCGGCTCCAGGCTCTCGTACACGGGATTGATGCTGTGGCTCTGGCCGATCCCGACCACCTCGGCTCGGATACGTGCGCCGCGCCTTTGAGCATGTTCCAAGTTCTCCAGCACAATCACGCCCGCACCCTCGCCGAAGATGGAACCTCTGGCGTCGGCGTCGAAGGGGCGACATGCGGTTTCGGGCGCTTCATAGTGATCCGGGGTTGTCCGTCCCAGCAAGCACTGGCGAATCATCATGATGGAATTGACCTTCGCCTCAGCGCCTCCCGCCAGTGCAACGTCGCTGGTGCCCCGCGCCACGATCTGGGCGGCTTCACCGATGGCCAGGTGGGCGGAGGTTTCAGCGCAGGTGATCGAATTGCTTGGACCTTGGATGTCATGGATGATGCCGACGTGGCAGGCCAGCATATTTGGCAGATACTTGAGCAACCAAAGAGGTGTGATGAGATCGAGTCCTGCCTGACCCCATTTTCGGATATCGAACTGACCGTCCGTGGTGCTGACGGCTACCGCTGGGCCCAGTTCGGTCATGTCACAACTAATAATGCCGGCCCCGATATTGATGGCCATGCGCGTCGGATCGACGTTCGCCTTGTCCGGGTCGATCCCCTTGGTGACCAGGCCGCTGCCGAGAACCGCTTCATGAGCCGCCATAACCGCCAGCTCGATATCCCGACACATCAGCTTGACGGCTTTGCGATACTTCCGGGGGACATAGTCCTGGATGTTATAGTCAGGCACTTCGCCGGCCAGCTTAAACGGGAATCCGGTGGGATCAAACGCGGTGATCCGCCCGATGCCACAACGCCCAGCACAGAGCCCTGCCCAAGTCTCCTTAACGCTAAGCCCTAGTGGGCTAACCGCGCCGAGCCCCGTCACTGCCACCCGAGCCGATTTCATCAGCTTGACTCCACCGGCGCTGTGCCAGGCTGCGCCTCGTTCAAGACGACATCGCGCAGCAGCGACGCAAACATGCCGGTGAAGACGAAGTTCTCCTCGGGAAACTTCTTGCCGGTCAGGTTCTGGTCAATGTGGCTGAACATGAGATCGATCTCGGCGATGAGCCGGTCTCCGCACAGGATTCGCCCGCTGGTGCTCGCTGCTTCCGGGGCAATGGTCTGAATCTGTGCTTCGATTCGGATGCTGTCGCCAGGCCTGACAAAATCAAAGAAGACAGCCTTGCTGATTTTGGCCAGGATGACTTTCTCCTGGAAGTCCCTTGCCTGACCCACGAGGATCCCGGCGGTCTGCGCCATACCCTCGATCATCAGGCACTCCGGCATCACCGGAAAACCCGGGAAATGGTCGTGGAGATGCTCCTCGGCCAGCGTGACGTTCTTGACGGCTACCGCGCGACGGCCGCTTTCGAACTCAACGAACTTGTCAATCCAGATCCAACGCATTCCGGGTCCACACTAGAGCAAACGGCCGGTTGACCAAGCGCCATCCTGTCGCTGACCGCCGCGGCTGGAGAGTCCACCGATCAGACAGCGTTGACTTTGCCATCGATGTAGTTCACGATGGCAGCCACGGTGAACAAATCCGCAAGTCTGTTGATATCCGGGTCTTCCTGGAACTCGGTCAGATCGGTGTGCGGCACCTTCTCACGTAGCTCGGCCAGACCTTGCTCCGTCAGTTTTCCGTTGCTGACATAATCAGGATTATTCAGCAGCCCCTCTGCAGGGAACAGCTCCTCGCGCGGCACCTTCAAGCCAAATGCCTTCTCCAAGCGGAATACGATGTCCAGAAAGTCAATACTCTCAGCCCCCAGGTCCCCCATGAGAGTGGCCTCGGAGGTTACCTCGTCGTCGTCAACACCCAATGCGTCCACCAGCACCTCCTGCACCTTCTGGAAAATCTCATCGCGACTCATGGCCATGGTTTCTGCTACCTCCGGTCACTCTGGTCCTGTGAAAGTCCTTTTCCAAACGTCGCGTTCAACTCTGCTGAGAAAGCAGCTTGTATCGTTTCTTCATCTCGTCGACAATGTGAGCATCCACCACCGCCAAAGCGCTGGCGCGTTCGGCCAGATTGAAGTGCCTGAGCCCGAAGCGGGCCTCGACAATCTTCTGCCCTTCCACGGCCCCGTATCCGGAGAAGATGCTTACGTTCTCCTCGATCGTCTTAGCCTCAACGGTGTACTCCACTTGAGATCCAGGCGCCACGAAACTCTTGTATTTTACGTTCCGGGCCTCTTCCAGCAATAGCATGCTATGCGCGAAGCCCTCGGTTTCCCGCACCAGCCAACTGGCCGATTCGATCAGACCCTCAAGGAGGAGCACCCCCGGCAGAACCGGAAACGTCGGAAAATGGTCGGCCAGGTACTCTTCGGCCAAAGACACATTCTTGACCGCTGTGATGCGCTCGCCTTTTCTCAGTGATACAATCTTGTCTATCAGTACAAATCTCATTGCATCAATTATGACGCGGTCCCAAATCGCCGCTATTTTAGTGGCCGGGAATCGCTTTGCCAGTCTTTTTTGGCTTTTTTGCGCGTAGTGGCCGACTTGCGGGACCCTTGCAGACGCTGGCCTCTCGGGTATACTGGTGGCTCGTATGATTATTCGCCCCGCCAAAATTTCGGACGCCAAGGCAGTTTCGGCGTTGATTAACTGCTACGCAGAGCGCGACAGAATGCTCTTTCGCTCGCTGGCGGAGATCTACGAGAACCTTCAGACGTTCCTCGTGGCTGAAACGGGCGGCGCGGTCGTCGGATGCTGTACGCTGGCAATTGTGTGGTCCGACTTGGCGGAAATCAAGTCGCTGGCCGTGGCTCCCGCTCAGACAGAGAGGGGGATCGGGCGCCTCCTTGTCACAGCAGCCCTGGAGCAAGCCTGCCGGCTCGGCGTTCCTCGCGTGTTCGCCCTGACGATGGAGCCGAGATTCTTTGAGAGACTCGGGTTCCAGACGGTCAGGAAAGAGGACCTTCCGATGAAGGTATGGAGCGATTGCGCCCGCTGCCCGAAGCAGCAGGACTGTGATGAAGTTGCGGTAGCCAAGACAGTGGCAGATGAGCCCCAAGCTCCTACAGCAGCCGGGGCTTAGCCTACCTGCCGTCTTTGGAACAACGCCACTGCCAGTGCCAAAATGGCCGTCGTATAGCCTGCAGCGTAGAGACCGCTGATGAGAATGTATTTCAGTGGAACTACACTGCCCTCGTAGATCGCATCGGATATCCAGAACACTTGCAGGTTGGGAACCAAAGAGCGGCCTATCCAAGCCCACGCATACACTTCCGCCAAGCGTCCGAAAGCATAGTCGCTCACCAGGCCCAAGAGGAACACGCCGACGCAGGCCGAGAGCGTTACCACGGTGTTGAATCGTGACGAAAGGGCCACGGCCAGTGCCGCAATGATGACTGCCGCCAGAAACAGCAGGACCGAGCCGGCCACGTCGAGCCGATTGATCCCATTTTTGGCCGGGTTGAACTGCCAATCGCGGTCGATGAATCCCAGGAATACAATCGCAAAAGTGGCCAGAATCGAGACCACCACGATAGCGGTCGAGGAGAACTTCCAGTCGTACACATAGTTGAAGAATGCACTGAGCAGGACCGTTAGAATCACAACGGTGGCGGCAGCCCCGATGACCGTCCAGTCGTGCGTCTCCGCCGCGCTTTCCAGGACCCCGTGGCGGATCGCCATGAGAAGGGCGATCGTGCAGATGTAGTGGGCCAGCGCCACCGCCGCGACGACACCCAAAAACTTCGCGAGAATGAATATCGGACGCTGAACCGGCTTGGTCAGCACGGTCATGATCGTCTTGTTCTCCAGTTCCAGCGCCACGGCCCCGGAGGCCGAGAAGATTGCCACGAACAAGCTCGTCAGGAAGAGCGTAGATAGGCCTATCTCACGCAGGAGTTTGTTGTCGTCATCCATTGTATACATGGCTAACGATGGGCTCAGCAGGAACAGCAGCAGGGCAGCGACGATGATGATGGCGTAAATAGGCTGTCTCAGTGTCTCAACCAGTGTGTTTGTTGCTATCGCAGTTAGTTTATGCATGACTCATCCGAGAACTCAGCAGTCACAACGAGCGCCGTCACGGAAACAGGACGGCGCAAGCCATTTTTTCACGGTTGTCACTACACGACATAGGTTTTCGCTGTTATAGTACCGGGCCTATTGTCTGTAAAGGGTTTGGGTCTGCATTCAATAGATACTGGACCGGCAGGTTTTTGTTCGCAGTCGGGAGCTTCGATCGGAAATGACAACATCGTCCAAACGTCCCGAGCACGTGGCCTGGGCGTCGCTGGTGTCGGGCCTGGTCTTCTTCGGCGTGGCATTCTTCCTGGGCCGATGGAGCGGTTTCATCGCGGTCTCGGCGGTTGCTTGGCAGATTCTGGCGGCGGCGTTGATCTGGCTGGTTCTGGCGATCCAGTTCCACCAGCGAAGTCTGGCCGAGCAGGAGCGGTTGGATATGCGCCAGCTTGCCGGCGAGAAGAGCACCGCCACGATCTTCGAGGGCCAGGGGGAGCGGGCCACGCTGATGGCGGCGGCCCAGCGGCGCCTCGAACTGGTCGAAAAGTGGTTTATCCCTCTCTTTGCCGTCCTGGTCGCGGGATACGAAGTCGCGTTGGGCCTGTACTTGCTCAAGGGCATGTCCGCGGCGGCGAGCGCTGAAACGCAGCAGCCGTTGGTCTGTGCTATCGTCATGACGGCAGTGGCCTTCGTCAGCTTCCTTCTGTCGCGGTACGCGACCGGCATGTCGGCCGAGCCGCGATGGAAACCGTTGCGGGCCGGAGGCAGTTACCTGCTCGGCGTGGCGCTTGTCTGCTTCGCCCTGGCAATCAGCTTGGCGGCAGTACATTTCCAGCACCAAACGCCGGTACGCGTTGTCGGCTATATCATTCCCATTCTCCTGATCATTCTTGGTGTTGAAACGACGCTGAACGTGGTTCTGGACATCTACCGGCCGCGTCTCAAGGGTCAATACAGCAGGGCCGCGTTTGACAGCAGGCTGCTCGGCATCATCAATGAGCCTGGTGGGGTGTTCCGGAGCGCCGCGGCGGCAATTGACTATCAGTTCGGCTTCGAGGTCTCCCAGACGTGGTTCTACAAGCTGTTGGAGAAGGCCATCGTTCCGCTCATCCTTTTCTCGGCGCTGACACTCTATCTGGCCAGTTGCATTGTCGTTGTCGCCCCCGAAGAAGAAGCCGTGATCGAGCGGTTTGGCAATCCCCTGACGGCGGACAGCAAGGTCCGGCTTGCCAAACCCGGCATCCATCTCAAAATGCCCTGGCCCATCGACACTGCCCGCAAGTATCCCACGAAGGAAATCAACGAGATCTACGTGGGATTCGTTCCCAACACCGATCCTAAGACGGGCCTCGTGATTCCCGAGCCATCGCTTCTGTGGGGCCGGACCCACTACAAGGAAGAAAAGAGCTTTTTGGTGGCCAGCGAATACCCCGGCGAGCCGTCGGACGAGGGGGCTCCACCGGTCGGCTTGGTCAAGGCCAACATCCCCGTTCAGTACCGAATCAAGGATTTGTACGCCTATGTCTACAACAACGGGGATCCGGCCAAGCTCTTGGAGGACATCTGCTACCAAGAGCTAACCCGGTTCACCGCCAGCGCCAAGGTCGACGATGATAACGCGAGACAGAGCACTGCGGATGAAAGCCTGTTCGGGGCCGGGCGAACCAGAGCCAAGAAGGTACTGTTCGAGAGGATTCAGAAAGCCGCCGACGAACAAGACCTCGGCATTGAAGTCGTATTCGTCGGGTTGCAGGGCATTCATCCTCCCCCCGAGGTTGCGCCCGACTACGAAGCTGTGATCGGGGCAATCCAGGAAAAGCAGGCCCTTGTCCTGGATGCCGAGGCCGAGCGCAACCGGACGCTCAGCGCTTTGGTTGGTTCTGTGGGTAAGGCGTATGAGCTGGCTGACCTCGCGGCTGAGTATCAGCATGCACAGGCCCAGGAGAACGCGGAAGAGGCTGAACGCCTCGGCAAGCGACTCGACGACGCGTTTGCGCAGGCGAAAGGGAGCATCTACAGAATCCTCGCCGAAGCTCGGAGCTACGCTTTTCAGAAGGCCGCTCTGGCAAAGGCGACGGGCGAGCGCTTTGCCGGTCAGCTCAAGGCCTACCAGGCCGCACCGGAGATTTACACGAAGATGCAGCGGCTCGCAGTCCTGGAAGAGGCGCTTGCGGGTATTCGCAAGTATGTCGTGGTCGCTGATTCCAATGACACCCAGGTGACCATCGTGGACCTCCAGGAGAAGCCCAAGACCGACTTGCTCGGTTTCACGAGCAGTTCACAGGAAAGTGGTACACAATGAAGAACATCGCTATCCCCATACTGGTCGCCCTTATCTTCATCGTCATGGGCATATACCTCGTCACATACCAGGTTCGAGAGACCGAGTCGGTTTTCATCACGCGGTTTGGCAAACCGGTACGGGAAACGACCGAGCCTGGCCTGGGCTGGAAGTGGCCTACTCCCATCGAGCAAGTCCACCGCTTCGATTCTCGGATGAGAGTTCTGGAGTCGAACCGGCTCAGTGAAACACCCACCCGAGGGAGCACCCCGATCATCGTGAATACTTACATCGTCTGGCGCGTAGCCGAACCCCTGAGATTCTTGACCGCGGTTAAGACCGTCGCCAACGCCGAGAGCAAGCTGCGGGACCAGATCAATGACACACAGAACAGGATCATAGGCCAGCACCTATTCGGCGATTTCGTCAACAGCGACCCGAACCGGGTCATTCTGGACAAGATAGAAACCGACATGCTGACCGACCTTCGAGGGCCGGCGCGGCGCGACTACGGCGTTGAGATCAAGGCACTTGGCATCAAGCAGCTCAAAATCAGCGAAGACGTGACGAAGAGTGTGTTCGATAGAATGAGCGCCGACCGCAAGCGTCGCACGGACACGACCATTTCACAAGGACAGGCCGAGGCGGACAAGATAAAGGCAGAGGCAAACAACAAGAGAGATGTGCTTCTAGCTGCGGCCAACGCTCGGGGCAAGGCCATCCGCGGCCAGGGTGACGCTGAGGCCGCAAAATACTACGAGATGCTGGAACAGGCGCCGGAGCTTGCGATATTCCTGCGGAATCTGGAAGCGTTACTTACGCTGAAAGAGCGCACGACCATTGTCATTCCGGCAGACGCCGAGCCCTTCAAGTACCTCAAAGAGATGCCTTCACTTGAACCGAAGAAATGATCCCAGCGACAGTCCGAGTGTAGCGAAAACCTGGTTGAAAGCCTATGGCACACAAACACACGCACGATCACGACCACAGTCATGAGCGCGAGCCTCTGGAGCCGGTCGAGCACTTGGATGCTGCCGGCAAGTCGCTCTCGGACGCGCTGCGCATCAGCTTTGCCATCCTGAAGGTGATCATGATCGTGCTGGTCCTTGCCTTCCTCGCGTCCGGCTTCAAGACCGTGGGGCCGAATGAACAGGCGTTGGTGCTGCGCTTCGGCAAGATCCAGGGCACCGGCGACGAGGCCGACCCGAGAGTTCTCCAGCCTGGCGCGCATTGGATTTTTCCCTACCCGATCGACGAGATGGTCAGGATCCCCGTCGAGGAACAGATCAACCTGAGGATCGACGCCTTCTGGTACAAGCAAACCCAGGCGGACATCCTCGGTGAAGGTCCCAAGCATCGCGACCTTGTGCCGGAGAAGCTCGACCCGCTCACCGAGGGATACTGTCTGACGCGCAGTCAAGATGCACTGGGCTCGTCCGTGCAGCGGGTGAGTCTCACGGACTCGGAGGCGAGCGACTACAGCATCGTTCATACGATGTGGCAGGTTGTCTACCAGATCGGGGACATCGAGGAGTTCTTCACGAACGTCCACGTCGAGGACGCCAAGCCCGGCCAGGTCTATTTCGATGTCATGAAGAAGTCGATCTCGCCTCTGCTCCAGAGCGTAGTGGAAGACGCGGTGGTGAACACCATGGCTCACTACAGCATCGATCAGGCTCTGCAGAGCACGGATACCCTTCCCCGTGACATCCGGCAGTTGGTTCAGCAGAAACTGGACGATATCGGAAGCGGCATCCAGGTCACCTCGATCCAACTGATAGCTGTCACGTGGCCCAAGCAGGTGAACGCTGCCTTCGAGGCTTTCATCACAGCCAGTCAGGACAGCGGCAAGGCAATCAGGGAAGCGCAAACATACGCCGAGAACACTCTTAACGAGGCGGCCGGGCGCGTCGCGGAAGAATTGTACCGGGCGGTGTTCGCAGACAGCCTGAGCCCAGAGCAAATAGACGCCCTGTGGTCACAGGTCGCCGGCCAGGCACAGGGCGCGCTTGCGGAGGCTCAGACCTACCGCACGAAGGTCGTGGCGTCGGCCGAGGCAAACGCCAAATACCTTGAGAGCATTCTGCCGGAGTACCGCAAGCGGCCCGAGTTGGTGGCCCAGCAGATCTATCTGGACGCCATCGACCAAGTGCTTCGCGCCGCCGACGAGAAATTCGTGTTGCAGCCTTCGGGCCAAGCTAAGGGGCAGGAGATCAGGGTCTTGGTCAACCGTGACGTGACCCTGAAGCCCAAGCAGGGACAACAGACGCAGACGACGAACGAAGCCGCGGCCCCGCGATAGCGGCGAGCCGGCACGGACTACGCAGACGAGAATCGCACTATGGCGCACGAGCACCTACACCTTCAAGATGACCTTGTTGCGGAGCAGACGCGCGGTAAACAGCTTCGCGTCAGTATCGCCATGTTGGCGACATTGGCAGGCGGCGTCTTGCTGATCAACAGCGGCCTCGGACGGCTCTTCTACGGAGCCGGCAGTTTCAACACCGGGATGTTCGCCATGCTCGGGGCTTTGCTTCTGGGGGCTCCCATTGTGGTCCACGCCATCATCAGCCTGGTCCGCGGCCACTCCCACATGGACGAACTGGCGGCCTTGGGGATTGTGGCGGCCTTTGCCACCGAGGAATACATCGCGGCAGGGCTCATCGGCTTCTTCATGCTGCTCAGCGAGTTGGTTGAGACTCGGACCGCCCTGGGGGCCCGCGCCTCTATCGAATCCCTTATCAAGCTCACGCCGACCAGCGCGAACCTCGTCGAGAAGGACGGCACGGAACGAGAAGTAAGGGTCAGCGATCTGCGGCCGGGAGACCTCATTCGCGTTCGTCCGGGCGACAACATTGCCGCCGACGGCGAAGTGGGCAGCGGACTTAGCTCCGTCAACGAGGCGACGATCACGGGCGAGTCACTACCCGTCGATAAGGTCCCGGGCATGCAGGTTTTCGCAGGCACGAACAACCTCACGGGCGTCTTGGATATTCGCGTGACCAAGGCCGGCCAGGACACCACCCTGGGCAAGGTCCAGTCGCTGATTATACAGGCCGAGCAAACCAAGATCCCCATCATGCGGATCATCGACCGGTACATCAAGTGGTACGTGCCGACCATTCTCATGATCGCGGGCGTCGTCCTGTTTTTCACGCGAAACGTCAGCCAGGCGATTACCATTCTGGTGGTCTCCTGCCCCTGTTCGATCATCCTGGCGACTCCGACGGCGATGGTGGCCGCCATCTCGGCAGCAGCCAGACTGGGCGTTCTCGTCAAGAACGTGGCCGATCTCGAAATTGCCGGCAAGATGACTGCCCTAGTTTTCGATAAGACCGGCACCGTCACCACCGGGCGGCTCTACGTCACGAAGCTGACCCCGGCTGAAGGGGTCGAGGCCGCCGAGTTGCTTGCGGAAGCTGCCGCCGCGGAGCAGATGAGCAAACATCCCGCCGCGCGCGCGCTGCGCGAAGTGGCGAAGGACGCCAATTTGACCCTGCCCAGCACCGACAACTTCGAGGAAACACCTGGAAAAGGGGTAACCGCCACGGTCGACGGTGCGGAGATCATGGTCGGCCGGGACACCTTTCTCCAGGAGAACAACATCGACATCAGCGGCGTCTCGGACCCCGCTCTGCATGAAGAGCAGGGCTTCAGCACGCTGTACGTGGCGAAGGATTCCCGGTGCATGGGCTGGATCGGTCTGCAAGATAAAACACGCCCGGAGGCTCAAGAGGCCGTCAGGGAGTTGACGGATATGGGGATCAAGCGGGTGACCATGCTGACCGGAGACCGAAGTGAGGTTGCCAATCGCGTCGCGGCTGAGTTGGGTTGCACCGACTACAAGGCCAATTGCCTGCCTCAGGACAAGCTGGCGATTGTGGAGCAGATCAAGCAAGACGGTCACACCGTCGTTGTGGTGGGCGATGGCATCAACGACGCCCCGGCGCTGGCGGCCGGAGATTTGGGCATCGCGATGGGTGCGGCCGGAAGTGACGTTGCTATCAACTCGGCCTCGATCGCGCTGATGAGCGATGACCTGCGCCGCATTCCCTTCCTGGTTCAGGTCTCGCGCAAGACGCGCGGCGTGATCAACCAAAACCTGGGCTTTGGCGTCGCTTTCATCATCCTCGGCATCTCGTTGTCGAAGTTCGTGCCCCCGGGCGTGGCCGCCTTTCTGCACTTCGCCAGCTCACTGGTGGTCGTCTTCAACAGCGCCCGGCTGGTTCGCCACGGCGAGGACCTCGATCATGAGACGCACACGGTTTGATCGTGTACGTAGAAGAGGAGGGACGTTGGAACTCTCTCCGCCGGTTCACACGCACTCTGACGGCATGTATTGAGTTATGGACTACGCTATAGAGACGGTTTCGTTGACGAAGGTTTTCTCTGACTGGTGGGGCCGTGCGAAGGTCTATGCAGTGGATGACCTGACGCTGAAGATTCAGACGAACGAGGTTTTCGGCCTGCTGGGACCGAACGGGTCGGGCAAGACCACGACCATCAAGATGCTTCTGGGTTTGCTGTATCCCACCAAAGGGCACGCCTTCCTGCTCGGCGGCGAGGGAGCCGACCCAAAGATAAGCGCGCGGGTGGGCTTTCTTCCGGAAGAGTCGTATCTCTATCGGTTCCTCAACGCGCGCGAGACACTGGATTTCTACGGCCGGCTGTTCGGGCTGGCCCCCAAGGTGCGCGAGATGCGTATCGAGGCCCTGCTGGAGATGGTGGGCCTCAAGGCGGTGGCTCGTCGGCCGGTTGGGACCTACTCCAAGGGCATGGCCCGTCGGATCGGCTTGGCCCAGGCTTTGATCAATGATCCCGACTTGCTGATTCTGGATGAGCCGACCACCGGTCTGGACCCTATCGGGACCCGTCAGATCAAGGACCTGATCCTCAAGCTGGCCGAGCGCGGTAAGACGATTCTCCTGTGCAGCCATCTCCTGGCCGACGTGGAGGACGTCTGCGATCGGATCGCCATTCTCTACGGCGGCAGGGTCCAAGCCGAGGGCCAGGTCAGAGATCTGCTTCAACAGACGAACAAACGCCAGATTATGACGAGCGCCGTCAGTGACGTGACCGTCAACCGGATACGACAGATACTCGAAGAAGAGCACGCCGAGTGCGAAGTCACCACCCCGATGGAGAAGCTCGAGACGTTCTTCATCGACACGGTCACGGAAGCCCAGCAACAAGATCGACCGACCAGCGGAGCCGTCAGCACGACCCAGATCGGCGAGTTCCTGACTGAGAAAGCTGCCGAGAGCATCTTGGATAAGCTGGTCTCGGGCCCCGTTGCGCGGGAGACACCCGCGCCGTCGCCACGAATCGAGCAGGTCGATCGGCCCGAGGCCGAGCCGAAACCGGAGCCCGACAAAGACTTGCTCGGCGAGCTGACCAAGGCCAAGTCCCCTCCGCAAACGGAACGCGTCGCGCCGACTTCGACATCAGCGGTTCAGCCGACGGAAAGCCCAACAACCGACGGACAAGTCAGGGAGGATGTGCTGGAGTCATTGACCGGACAGCCCCGTCCTCCGGAAGACAAGGGATCGCCGGACGCGGAGAAGCCGCAGGACGGAGGCTCCGGCGATGCGTAGGGTCTGGGCCGTCGCGAAGAATACGATCCGCCAAGCCTTGCGGATGAAAGTAGCGCTGATCTTCATCGTGTTGCTGCTCGTGCTCCTGCCTGTCATGGGTCTGACCGCCACCGGGGACAGCACGCTCAAGGGTCGTCTCCAGACCTTTGTGAGTTACGGCCTGTCCCTGACCAGCCTTCTGCTTTGCCTGCTCACGATCATCGTATCGATCTACTCGGTGACCAGCGACATTGAACAGCGGCAGATCTATACCGTGGTGACCAAGCCGATTCGCCGCTATCAGTTGATCCTCGGCAAGCTCGTCGGTGTCATCGTGCTGGATGTCTGCCTCCTGATTATCTTTGGCGGCATTGTCTATGGTGTCACGAGATTCATGCCGGACTTCTTCAACGCGTCCGACGAAGAGCTGCGGCAGGTCGAGAATGAGTTTTACACGGCGAGAGCCAGCTTGGTTCCTCCCGAAATCGACGTCAGCGAGGAAGTCCAGGATCAGTACGACGAACTCGAGAAGAACGACCAGTTGGACGACGCGTATCCCAATCTCACGCACGACGAGATCATCAAAGCCTTGACTACCCGCAAGCGGTTGGAGAAGCAGGCGGTGGCAGTGGGGCAGGGGCTTCTCTGGGAATTCCAGAATGTCAAGCCGCTGGATACCGATCAGAGCCTGTTCATCCGATTCAAGTATGACGTCTCGGTCACTCCCCCCAACGGCGAGGTCTACGGTCGCTGGCAGATCGGCGATCTGCGTCCGCTCCGGTACGGCACGGAGCTCAAGACGCCAATATGGCCCGAAGAGCGCAACGATCCCATCCGCACATTCAGAGAGATCGAAGTCCCGGCGCGGGTGATTGCTGATGACGGCTATCTCAGCGTCGGGTTTTTCAACGGCCGCCCAAACGAAACTGTGGTGATCTTTCCCGTGGAGGATGGTCTTGAGGTGCTCTACAAGGCCGGCACGTTTGCCGGCAATTTCATCAGGGCGGCCCTCCTGATTCTGTGCCGGCTCGTCTTCCTGGCATGTCTGGGCGTGCTGGCCGCCAGTTTTCTGTCGTTCCCGGTGGCCCTCCTGTTCTGTCTCGTGATATTCTTCGTCGGCACGATCAGTGGCTTCGTCCTCGAATCGTTCGATTTCCTCGCTCATGGCGTGGATCTGATCTACGCCTACTCCATTGGTGCCGTGATTCGGCTGTTGCCGCAGTTTGACAAGTACAACCCGACCGCGTTTCTGGTTTCCGCCCGCTTGCTGAGCTGGTCGCTCCTGGGACGCGTCGTGCTGTTCATGGTGTGTATCAAAGCGTTCGTGTTGCTCGTCGTGGGCCTGGTCATTTTCAGTTTTCGGGAGCTTGCCAAGATCGTCGTTTAAGACGCCACAGAAACCATGCGTGCGCGTGATGTCATCATCATATTGGCCGGCATAGCGGTTGCCGTTGGCCTCTTGTTTGTCTCTGGGGCGCAACTGGACTACATCAATGCGCAGCGGCAGAAGATGAATCTGGTGGTCAATGCGCCGCTCGAGAACGCGCCGCCGTCCCTCGCGTTCGCTACGGTCGCGATGGGGGCCTTTCGCGGGTTGGTCGTGGACATCCTGTGGATGCGCGCCGACAAGCTCAAGGAAGAAGGTCAGTTCTTCGACGCCGAGCAGTTGGCCGAGTGGATCACGACCCTGCAGCCTCGATTTGCGGCGGTCTGGGAGTTTCACGCCTGGAACATGGCCTACAACATCTCGGTCGCCATTCCTGCTACGCAGCCCGAGCAGAGATGGCGCTGGGTCAAGAACGGCTATGAACTGCTCCGCGACAAGGGCATCCCGATGAATCCCAAGTCGATCGCGCTCTATCGGGAACTGGCCCGCATCTTCCAGCACAAGCTGGGAGACGTTTCCGATGATGCTCACAAGTACTACAAGCTGCAATTGGCTGAGTCGATGGGGCCTCTATTGCAGTCCGAGGACAATGGACTGAGCGGTGGCGATAACGCCTATTTCGACGCCCTCGTCAAGGCCCCGGCGCAATGGAGCCAGATGGCTGGCGATCCCAACGTGGCCCCATTCATCAAGGCCCTGCAAGCTGCCGACGAAGCGTTCACTACAGAGGGGAGATTCGTGCAGGAGTATCTCTCCCTTCGCCAGGCTCCCGATCGGTTCAAACCTGCGGCCCTGAGAGTGATCGACGTGTATCGGGGGACGGCTGCCTTGAAAGAGTTCGATATCTTCGCGAAAGCCTATCAACTCCGGCATACGTGGAAACTGGACCCGGTCGTGATGCGGGAGATGAACCAGACGTACGGACCGGTCAGTTTCAACGATCCCAACCGGCACTTTCCTTTGGATTGGCGTCACCCGGACAGTCACGCCATCTATTGGGCGGTCAAAGGTCTCAACGTCGCCACCGATATCCAGGACTCTAGTCTCAAACTGGTCAAGACGAACACGGAACGCATTGTGGCGCATAGCCTGCAGAACCTTTTCCGCTATGGCAAGATCATGCTTCTCCAGGGCCCGGCCGAGGTTTCGACCGATGCGGACTCCACTGACGAATCAACGGTGTGGCAGCGCAAGGACATCTTCCTCGGGCCCGACCTGCGCATGTTCGATCCCTACAACAAGGCTTTCCTTGCTATTCTGGCCGGGTATACCGACAAGGGAACCCGGGAGTCGCTCCAGAATGGGCACCGGAACATGCTCAGGAACGCCGTGCTATCGTTCTATCAGGCCGGGCTCAAAGGCGAGGCGCTCAAGATCTACCGTGAGTTGCGACAACGGTACCCGCGCCCTGAGTTCCAGGTGCCGCTCGAACAGTACGTTATCGATCGCTTCAAGGAGGAACTCGAGAGTATCGGCATCCAGGATGTGCGAGAACAGATAGCGACCCTGCTCGCGGACGGCTACTATTTGTATGCGATCTACGACGACGAAGCCGCCGCCGGCCGGGAACAGCTTGCCCAACAGGTCTACGACTACTACAATGAGAAACGCGAGCCCGAGTATCGGATCAACCTGCCGCCGATGAACGAACTGAAGTACTTCGCGATCACCCTGTTCCTGAATAGCGGCGCCTATCCGGCCTACGTGCGAGAGGGCCTGCTGAAACGGATTGAGATAGAGAAGCCGGAACTCCTCAAGGAGCTGACTCAGACCGGCGCGGAGTTGCGCCGGCGGGTGGAAGAGTCGCAAGAGACACGGTAGGGGATGCTTCCTTGGGTATGCGCGCGGCACTTCTGGAACGACTAACGCCGTCACAAAGAAAGGCTGTCGTTCATCGCGAAGGTCCTCTCCTCGTGCTGGCCGGCCCCGGCAGCGGCAAGACGCGGGTCATCACCTATCGGATCGCCGCCCTCATTGAGTCTGGCGTAAGACCCTACAACATTTGTGCGATTACCTTCACCAATAAGGCGGCTGAAGAGATGCGCCAGCGGGCCGTTGCACTCGGCGCCTCGGCCGGGGCCCATATCAGCACGTTCCATTCGCTGTGCGTGAGAATCCTGCGCCGCTATGCCACTGCCGCGGGAATCCATCCCAATTTCAGCGTCTACGACGCCGCCGACCAAAGCCGATGCGTCAAGGAGGCTTTCAAGGACTGCCGTCTGGACAGCACCGACTTTCCCCCGGCGCGCATGCTCGACGCCATATCCACGTTGAAGAACAAGCTGGTCGATGCTGATGCATTCCAGGCACGAGCGACGGACTTCTTCTCGCGGACGCTCGCGCAGGTCTACACGCGCTATCAGCAATTGCTGACCGACCGCAACGGGCTGGATTTCGATGATCTTCTGATGAAAGCCGCCTTGCTCCTGGAGAGTGATGCGCCTGTCTGCTGCGAGTTGGCCGAACGCTTCAAGTTCCTGCTCATCGACGAGTACCAGGATACCAACCACGCGCAGTACCGCCTGGCCAAGGCGCTGGCCTCACGGCACGGCAATATCTGCGCGACAGGTGATCCGGACCAATCGATCTACCGTTGGCGGGGAGCGGACATTCGCAACATCCTGGCGTTCGAGAAGGACTGGCCGCAGGCGGTCGTCGTGAAGCTGGAAGAGAACTTCCGCAGCACCGCCGCGGTTTTGCAGGTGGCCGACAGTCTCATTGCACGCAACGCAAACCGAAAGCAGAAGCGCCTGGTTCCGGTCCGAACCGATGAGGGCCAGGTCACGGTCGAGAGCTATGAAGATGAGGCATCGGAGGCCGACGCAGTGGCCCGGCGGGCTGCGAGTCTGCTCGATGCGGACGTTCCGGGCAGCCGCATCGCGGTCTTCTACCGTGTCAATGCTATGAGTCGGGCCCTCGAAGAGGCGTTCATTCGGCGCAGAGTCCCGTACCAGGTCATTCGAGGCGTCGAATTCTACAATCGAAAGGAAATCCGCGACCTTCTGGCTTATCTGAAGGTCCTGGTCAATCCGGCCGACGAGATCGCTTTGCTGCGCATCACGAATACGCCGGCTCGCGGTATCGGGAAGATCACGGTAGACCGTGTCCGGGACTACGCCGCGAGACACGGGACATCGCTTTCGCAGGCCATGGCCCGGGCCGAGCAGATCACAGCGCTGAGCAAAGGGGCTCAGGTGAAACTGGCCGCCTTCGCCAAAATGCTGGAGTCGTTTCGGCAAGTGGCGATAGGAGAGGTGGCCCCGCTGGTTGAACGTGTCTTCCGTGAGTCGGGCCTCGAACAGTCCTTGAAGAGTGCCGGGCCGGAAGGGCAGAATGCCCTGGAAAACGTGACCGAGCTCATCAATTCGGTAGCGATCTACGATCAACAGGCCGAAGAGCCCTCGCTCGTAGACTATCTCCAGCAGGTGTCCCTTTTCAGCGATACCGACGCCTACGACCCCTCGTGCGAGCGCGTCTCGCTCATGACACTGCACGCTGCGAAGGGACTGGAGTTCGAGCATGTCTGCATCATCGGGCTCGAAGATGGGCTGCTCCCGCACGAACGGGGCAGCAGCGACGCCGATGATTTGGAGGAAGAGCGCCGGCTTTTCTTTGTGGGCGTAACCCGGGCGAAGACGAACCTGCACATCAGCTACGCCCGGTACCGCACCATCCGGGGTCAGTCTCTGCGTACGGTGGCGTCACCGTTCCTTTTCGAGCTCGGTTCCGGTCTCACGCCGTGCGAACACGAAGGGCCTGATGGAGAGGACGCACCGTTCTCTGTGAGTGATAGGCGGAGAAGAACCCACGCCGGACCCAGCTCGGAAGCCCCGAAGCAGAAAACGCCCGAGTTCGTGCCCGGTCAGCTTGTCCGTCACAAGACCTTCGGACTCGGCCGTGTCAAGAAGTTCGTTGACATGGGCGCCAGCAGCGTCGTCACAGTCCAATTCAATACTGGACAGATCAAATCGCTCTTGCTACGGTTCGCCAACCTGACGAAGGAATAGGGCCTCATCAAGAATACGTGGTGGACCCAGCAGACTCAGGTGCAGACGGCAGCGGATGGTGTGGCGGCATTTGAGGGCTTCTTCGGCCGTTGCAGCGTCGACGGGCGTTTGCCCTTCGGCTGCCTGGTCGGGCAGTTTGCGTTCGACGCGAGTCCGACCGCTCCTGCCACAATACAGTTGAGTCAGGCGGGCCGAAATGCCCGATTGTTGTCGGCACATGCAGCATGGCCTTGTGTCCGACGCGAGTTTTGGTAGAATTCCGATCTGATCCGGCACGTATGGGCATCAGGCATCCGCAAAGAAGACGGGTGGCGGCTCCAGATGAACGTGGTGTTCTCCAAGAGGCCAAAGGAATGAATTATGCGGTTATCATGGCGGGGGGAAGCGGCAAGAGGCTCTGGCCGTTGAGCCGTCAGACACGCCCCAAACAGATCCTAAAGCTACTGGACGGCCAGACGCTGCTGGGATGCTGCTTTGAGCGGCTTTGCCCGGTCTTTGACATCCGCAACATCCTGGTCCTTACCAACGTCGGCTACGCCGACCTCGTGCGCGAGAACCTTCCCGATCTGCCGTTTGGCAATGTGATCGCCGAGCCGACGGTACGAGACACTGCCGGTGCCATCGGGCTGGCCGCGACGATCCTGGCCAAGTATGACCCGGATGCCACGATGGCGGTGGTCACCGCCGATCAACTGCTCGAACCCGCCGAAGTGCTTCGGGATGCTCTGCGAGACGCCTTCGAATTCGTCGGCAGCAACCCTGAGGCACTTGTGACGTTCGGCGTCAAGCCCAGCTTCGCAAGCACACAGCTTGGCTATATCAAGTGTGGGGCCCCACGCGAGTGTCCCAAATGCAAAAACACCGTCTACTCAGTGGCGGCCTTCAGGGAGAAGCCTGACCCCGAGACCGCCAAGAGGTATCTCGAAACGGGCCGACACTTCTGGAACTCGGGCATGTTTGTCTGGAAAGCCAAGACCATTCTCAAGAGGCTACAGGAGTTTGTGCCTGAGACGGCCGAGCCGCTCCGCAGAATCGCGGCCGCATGGGACACGTCCGACCAGGAGGGCGCACTCAAGGAATGGTTCTTCAAACTGCCCAAGATCAGCATCGACTATGCGGTGATGGAGAAGGCCAACGGGGTCTACACCATCCGGCTCGATTGTCGCTGGCTGGACATGGGCTCGTTTGCGGCACTGGCCGACGTGGTCGAATCAGATGAGAACGGCAACATCGTCGTCGCCGGCACGAGCGAACTGCTCGGCTGCAAGAACAGCGTCATCGTCACAGAGGACAAGGGGCACCTGATCGCCGCCATTGGACTTGAGAACCTCGTCATTGCCCATACGCCGGATGCGACACTGGTCTGTCACGCCGGGCAGACGGAGCGTCTGAAGGAGCTCCTGGCATCGATCGAGTCGCACGGCCGCGGGGAGTTCTTATAGCCGGCGCGTGCCTGCGCTGAAGCGACCGCCAAAATGAGGTACTTGGCCATAGACTACGGCACGAAACGCACGGGCGTGGCGATTTGTGACGCCGAAGAGAGAGTGGCATCGCCCCTGTGCGTTTTGCATGGACAGAGAGATCTGGCCATGCAGATTGCCCGGATTGTCAAGACCGAGAGTGTTGGGGCTATCGTTGTCGGTCTTCCGATCAACATGGACGGCTCGGAAGGTTCCCAGGCCAGGGTGGTTAGGGCGTTTGTCGAGCAGCTCGTGAACCAGGTTGACATTCCGGTGCACGTACAGGACGAACGTCTGAGCAGTTTCGGAGCGGAGGAGAAGCTCAAGGCATCCGGGCTGTCGAGGGGAAAAAAGCGGGACCTCCTGGACGCAATAGCCGCTGCGGAGATCCTGCGGGCCTTTCTCGAACGAAAGGGGCTGGGGTGAGTCTGGAGGGCTTTGTTGGCCGTGAACGCCGCTTGCCTGCTGCCTGGAGGCACGCTATCAGCCGATGGAAAAGCTCTTCCAGGAAGGCTTTGGGTAGAATTTTGGCGCCATTGCCGTGAAAAAGGCTTGCCAAGGGCTCCAAAAATCACTTATCTTACTATGTTTATGAGTTACTTGCGTAAGCGTGCCTCAGACGGGGCTACCCAGGAAGGATTTGTGGCGAGCATGTTAACAAAGGAACTGAAGACCGAAATTGTCAGCGATTATGAGACCCACGACGGAGACACGGGATCGCCCGAGGTGCAGGTCGCGCTCTTGACGAAGCGAATCAACGATCTGACGGAACACCTCAAGGAGCACCCCAAGGATCACTCCTCGCGCCGGGGCCTGCTCAAGATGGTGGGCACCCGCTCGGCGCTGCTCAAGTATGTTCGTGGCAAGGACGTGAAGCGCTACCAGGCAATCATATCCCGCCTTGGGCTGCGAAAGTAGTATAACCCTGTGCATCAATGCAACATGCCGAGGCGGCTTGCTTTGCGCGAGCGCATCATGACTATTGGGAAGGGTAGGACGCCTTCTCGGCAGCGCAGATAAGCACAAACCAGTGAGGTAGCTATGTCAGATGTTCATACCGTTTCCAGAGAAATCGGGGGCCGGGTCCTTACCCTTGAGACGGGCAAGGTGGCCAGACAGGCACACGGGGCTGTTACTGTACGTTACGGCGAAACGGTCGTCCTCGTGGCCGCAGTCACGGGCCCGCCCCGATCCGAGGATATCGACTTCTTCCCTTTGAGTGTCGATTACCGTGAGAAGCATAGCGCCGCGGGCAAGTTCCCCGGCGGGTTCATCAAGCGCGAGGGAAGACCCACGACCAAGGAGATCCTGACCGCTCGCAACATCGATCGACCGATTCGTCCGCTCTTCCCGGACGGGTATTTTCAGGAAGTCCAGGTCGCGGCCACTGTTCTCAGTGCCGACCGCGAGAATGACCCTGATGTGCCCGCCATGATCGGCGCGAGTGCGGCCCTGTCGATCAGCAAGATTCCCTTCATGGGACCTCTGGGGGCCTGCCGCCTCGGCCGGGTCAACGGAGAGTTCGTTATCAACCCGACCCACCAGCAGGCGGCGCAGAGCGATATCGACGTTCTCGTGGGGGGCCGCAAAGAAGCGATCAATATGCTGGAAGTGGGAGCGAGGGAACTGCCGGAGGATGTCGTTGCCCAAGCGATCGCAACCGCCCATGAAACCTGCAAGCAGATCATTGAGATGATCGAAGAACTCCAACAGAAAGCAGGGGTGGAGAAGGAAGCCCCGGTCGTTCCGCTCGACGAGGAGCTCTACCGCCGGGTCCGGGGCGAAATATGGGACAAGGTCCGGGCGCTCAAGAACGTTGTCGGCAAGCAGGAACGCAACAATGGTGTCAACGCGTTCTTTGACGAAGTACGTGCCAAATACTGCGTCCCCGAGCATGAGAATGAGGTTCCCGCCAATCCGGTCATGCTCAACCGCATACTGGGAGAGATAGAGCGCGAGGTTATGCGAAAGATGATTCTGGAGGGCAGGCGACCTGACGGCCGCGGCTACAATGATATCCGTTCGATCTCCTGTGAAGTGGGACTGCTACCCAGAACACACGGATCGGCGTTGTTTACGCGGGGCGAGACCCAGGCCCTGGTCAGCGTGACCCTCGGCACGATCCGGGATGCCCAGATCATAGATGGATTGCTCGATGAATATACCCAGAATTTCACGTATCACTACAATTTCCCGCCTTTCGCTGTGGGGGAAGTGAAGCCGATGCGCGGTCCCGGCCGCCGGGAAATCGGCCACGGGGCGTTGGCGGAGCGCGGCCTTAAGTGGGTGCGGCCGCCGGAAGACACCTTTGCTTACACCGTCCGGCTGGTCTCCGATATCACGGAGTCCAACGGCTCCAGTTCGATGGCGTCAGTCTGCGGCGGATCGTTGGCCTTGATGGACGCCGGCGTGCCGATCAGTAGGGCCGTGGCAGGTATCTCCATCGGGATGGTCAGCGATGAAGGCGGCCGGCGCGAGCTGCTCACGGACATCATTGGCGAGGAGGACCACTTCGGCGACATGGATTTCAAGGTTGCCGGCACGACGGAAGGCATCACCGCCATTCAACTCGATATCAAAGCGGAGGGGCTTCCTCACGGCATCATGGTCGAAGCTCTCAAGCGGGCTCGAGAAGCTCGCCTGCAGATTCTCGACACTATGGGC
>CAZGRF010000007.1:0-22792 GCA_964527825.1 uncultured Pirellulales bacterium | reverse complement strand
GCGCAACAGCATGCCCGCGGCGAAGATGGGATTCTGCATGCGCTCGCCGGCGAAACCCAGGGGGATTTCATCGACGACGTACAGGCCCATTTCGTCACATAGGCGGATGAATCCTTCGGCAGGGGGGTAATGGGCCGTGCGCACCGCATTGATGTTGGCGGCCTTCATGAGTTTGATGTCTTGCAGCCAGTGCTCGCGGCGTGTGGCCCGGCCGACGTCGGGATGTTCATCGTGGCGCGCCACGCCGCGCAGTTTGACGGCCTGTCCGTTCACGCGGAGCACGCCGCCGGCGGTGGAAACCTCGCGGAATCCGATCTTATCGCGCCAGCTATGAGTGGTCCGGCCCTCGCGTATCAATTCAACGGACAGCGTGTAAAGCGTTGGGGTCTCCGCCGTCCAGGGCGCAGGGGAGGTGACACGCATCGACAGGGTGAAGTCGTTGCCATTGTGCGCATTGTTGATGGTCGCAGTGCGGCTCTCACGCGCGACTTCCCCGGCCTGGGGATCGTATAGGACCGCACGAATCTCGAACGGCGGAGAAGGTGCAAAGTAGTCGGCATCGGCAAAACGCGTGATGAAGACGCGCACCTTCAAATCGGCATTCTCAAAGTGCGTGTCGAAGTCAGTCTCGGTCTCCACGCCGGCGATGTACATGTCTTTGGGCATGAACTCGAGCCATACGTCCCGATAGATGCCCGCGAGCGCCCAGTCGTCATTGGCGTCGAACTTGAATTGCAGGGCCGGTATTTGCTGGCGCACGCGCACGGCGAGGATGTTTTCCTCGCCCACCTTGAGAGCGTCGGTGACGTCGAAAGCAAACGGCGTGAAGCCGCTGTCGTGGCGGCCCAGGGCCTGGCCGTTGAGCCAGACCTCCGCGGAGACCCAGACGCCGTCGAAGTGGAGCACGATGCGCAGACCCTTCGCTTCTTGCGGCGCCGTGAACGTGCGAAAATAGAACCCTTCGGCCGGCGAGCCATCGACCCAGCGCGGGTCCTCGTAGCCGAGCAAGGCCCAGTGCGAAGGCACCGGAATCGTATCCCAATCCGAGAAGTCAAAACCCTCTTCGAAGAACCACCGGTAGCGATCAGCCTCTTTGGCGTCGGCGACCCACCGGAAACGCCAATCGCCGTTGAGTGACACCGATTCGGGGACATCTGCGGCGCAGAGCGTGAGTGTTGCAGCCCATACACCCAGGCAGGTGAGAATGGATCGGTAACTCATGAGGCTCCCGTCTATCTGACTGATGGGAATGACGTCTTCTACCGACAGGACCGATTATATCGCACCGGCCCGTGAACTGCAACCGAAGGGGTGTGCGACGCCGCCCATTGACGAGAATCCGCCACGCGTTATGATGTGCTCATGCCGCAAACGCACGGAGCCGCAGGAGCTTTGTCTATGAGTCCGATAGGTTTCAGGTCGTTTCTGATCGCCTGTTGCGTCCTCGTTTGTAGTGTGCCCGTGAGGGCATACGGAAAGGAACGCCTTGCGGCGTCACTGCGAGCATCCGACATTCCTCCGGAACGGATGCAGGCTATCTACGACGAGGTGAAGACCCCTTACAAATATGGCATCGTTGTCCCTGCGCCCGAGGGTAGGAGCGTGGATTGCCCGACGGTGTTCCGTTATGAAGGCCGCTGGTACATGGTCTACGTACAGCTTGAGAGCCAGCCTCAGGGGTACACGACGCAACTGGCCGCCAGTGACGACCTGCTGCACTGGCAGCCCCTGGGCACGATCCTGACGCGCGACGCCGCAGACACGTGGGACAGGGCCAACGTCGCCGGGGGCATCGCGCTGGTCAACACTGAATGGACCGGCGACGGGACCCTCCAGACGCATGAGGGACGCTACTGGATGTCCTACATAGGTGGGAGAGAGTATGGTTACGAGAAGCCGCCGCTGGCCATCGGGTTGGCTTGGACGCATAATCCTGCCGCAGCCGTTCCTTGGACCCGAATGGACAAGCCGATTCTGAGCGTCGAAGACCCGAACGTGCGTCCCTTCGAAACCGGCACGCTTTTCAAGAGCTTCATCTTTCGCGATGCTTCGGCCACGCTCGGCGCGCCGTTCGTTATGTACTACAACGCCCGCCCGCCCCGCGGCGACGAAACCATCGGTATGGCGGTTTCTCACGATATGCGCACGTGGCGGCGCTATGGCGACGAGCCGGTAATCGTCAATCCGCGGCCGCCCGATCTCAAGCACGGCGTCATCAGCGGCGATCCGCAAATCGTTCGCATGAACGACCTGTGGGTCATGTTCTACTTCGGCGCCTTCTGGAAGCCTGGGGCCTTCGATACGTTTGCCGCCTCCAAGGACCTCGTCCATTGGACTAAATGGGAGGGAGCCAACCTGATCGAGCCGTCGGAATCCTGGGACAAGACCTTCGCGCACAAGCCGTGGATTCTCAAACACAACAACGTCGTCTATCATTTCTACTGCGCGGTTGGCGATCAAGGCCGAGTCATCGCCCTGGCGACCTCCAAGCCGATGAAGGAGGCTGCACGGTGAATCGGAGGTGGAGTATTGCCGCCGTCCTTGTGTTTGCCGTTGCGTCTGCGTACGCCGACGATCTTGCGGCCCGCTTTCAGAATCCACCGTCGCAGGCCGGTCCGTGGGTGTACTGGTATTGGATGCGCGCTGCCGTGTCGCGTGAAGGGATCACCGCCGATCTGGAGGCGATGAAGGCCGTGGGCATCGCAGGCGCTCACCTTTTTTCGATTCAGGACGCGACCGATCCTCCGCTGCTTGATCCGCCGGTCCGGCAACTGACGCCGCAGTGGTGGGACATGGTTCGGCACGCCATGAACGAGGCCGACCGGCTCGGCCTCGAGATGGGAATGCACGCTTGCGATGGGTTCTCGGTGGCCGGTGGTCCCTGGATCACGCCCGAGCTGTCCATGCAGAAGGTGGTCTGGAGTGAGACGCACGTCACGGGCGAGTGCGTCTTTGATGCCGAGCTCTCGCAACCTCCGAGCCAGGAGGACTTCTATCGTGACATTGCAGTGCTGGCTTTCCCGTCACCCAAGGGCACGGGTGTATCGACGCGCACGGTGGTGCCGAAAGTCACTACCAGTGTGCGTGGTGTCGATCCGCAATTCCTCGCGGTCGAGGGCAACACTGAACGCCTCCGCAGCGACGCGCCGTGCTGGATTCAGTACGTGTTCGATCGGCCCTTCACCTGCCGTTCGATCAGCATCTGTCCCGACGGGACGAGCTTCCAGCCCCTTCGTCTGCGTGTGGAGGCGAGCGATGATGGCGAGACGTTTCGCCTCGTCGAGCAGTTGGAGCCGCCGCGTCACGGTTGGCAGAACGGAGATGCGGACGTGACCTATGCGATTACGCCGACCACAGCCCGCTTCTTCCGTTTTGTCTACGATCCGGCCGGCTCGGAGCCAGGCGCGGAGGACCTCGATGCCGCCAAATGGCGCCCATCGCTCAAGGTGCGGCGGATCGAGCTCTTCAGCGCACCGCGTATTCACCAGTTCGAGGGCAAGACGGGCCAGGTCTGGCGCATCGGGCGCCGCACTACAGCCGCGCAGGTCCCCGACGAGCTCTGCGTTCCGCTGGATCGTATCGTCGACGTCACGGAGCACCTGGACAGCAGTGGGCGGTTACGGTGGGATGTCCCCGAGGGGAACTGGACGATCCTGCGTCTGGGCCATACTTCCACGGGCCACCGCAACACCACGGGCGGCGCGGGCATGGGGCTGGAATGCGACAAGTTCAGTCCAGAGGCGGTCCGGCTGCAATTCGACCGTTGGTTCGGCGAGGCGATCCGACAGATCGGACCCGAACTAGCGTCTCGCGTGCTCAAGGTCTTCCACGTCGATAGCTGGGAAGCAGGCAGTCAAAACTGGTCGCCGGTATTTCGCGAGGAGTTCAAGCGGCGCCGTGGGTACGACCTGTTGCCCTATCTGCCGATCATGGCGGGAATTCCTGTGAGCAGCGCCGATGTCTCTGAGCGGTTCCTGTATGATCTGCGTGTGACCATCGACGAATTGGTTACGGACAACTTCTTCGGCACGCTGGCTGAACTGGCCCGAGCGCGAGGCTGCGCGTTCAGCGCCGAGAACGTAGCACCCACGATGACAAGCGACGGCATGCGGCACTTCGGCGCGGTCGATGTCCCGATGGGCGAATTCTGGTTCCGCAGTCCTACGCATGACAAGCCTAATGACATGCTCGATGCAATCTCCGCGGCGCACGTGTACGGCAAGCCCATTGTCCAGGCCGAGGCCTTCACCGAGTTGCGTTTCAACTGGGATGAGCATCCGGCGCTGGTCAAGACCCTGGGCGATCGCAGTTTCGCTTTGGGAATCAACCGGTTTGCGATGCATGTCTTCGCGCACAACCCCTGGCTGGATCGCCGGCCGGGCATGACGCTGGGACCGACCGGGTTGTTCTTTCAGCGTGATCAGACCTGGTGGGGACCCGGCCGCGCCTGGGTGGACTACATCAAGCGCTGCCAGGCGCTCCTGCAGACGGGCCGACCCGTGGCGGATGTGGCTGTCTTCACAGGTGAGGAGCTTCCGCGACGTGCTGTGTTGCCCGAGCGCCTGGTCTCGACGCTGCCTGGAGTCTTCGGAGCCGATGTCGTCAAACGCGAATCGGAGCGTCTGGCCAACCGAGGCCTGCCGATGCGCGAGATGCCGCGAGGCGTCACCGCCTCCGCCAACATCAGCGATCCGGCCGACTGGCTTGATCCGCTACGCGGCTACGCCTACGATTCGATCAACCGCGATGCCTTGCTTCGCCTGGCCACCGTGCGCAACGGGTGCATCGAGCTGCCCGGAGGGGCGAGATACGCGCTGCTCGTCGTGCCCGGCGTGCGTCCCATGGCGCCGGATGCGGGTCTCATGACGCCGGAAGTGGCGGCACACCTGGCAGACTTGGCTGAAGCAGGTGCCAAGATCATTCTCGGCCAGAGACCGCAACGCTCGCCCAGCCTGGAAGGTTATCCGGCATGTGACGCTCACGTATCGACTTTGATGGGTAGGGTGGGGTTTACCCCACCACAGCCAGGCTCGCCTGTGCCTGACACAGTCGGCGAGGGAAGCGGTGGGGTAAACCCCACTCTACACGCTGTCGTTCAAGCTCCCTTCAAAGCCGAATCATTCGAGACCCTTGGCCTCGCGCGCGACTTTGTGGCCACGGAGTCGAATGGGAAGCGTGCGGGTGACATTGCCTGGGCGCACCGCGCCACGCCGGAGGTGGACATCTATTTCGTCTCAAATCAGCGGGACCAGGCGCGCACGGTCGAGGTCTCGCTGCGCGTTTCCGGGCGCGTGCCGGAACTGTGGGACCCGATGAGCGGTGAGATTCGTCCTGCCTCGCAATGGCGCATGGCCGGGGGTCGCACGGTCCTCCCGTTGCGTCTCGACGCAAACGGTTCGATCTTCGTTGTCCTGCGTGAGCCGACGACCGCAAGACAGCGCGACGACGGCCCGAACTGGATTGAAACGAGCGTCGTTCAGAAGATCGAGGGTCCCTGGCAGGTGACTTTCGATCCGCGCAGAGGCGGCCCTAAGTCGCCCGTGTCGTTCGCGCAGCTCGATGATTGGACCGAGCGGGGTGAATTCGAGGTGCGTCATTATTCCGGCACGGCGACCTACACGAAGACATTCGACTGGGATGACACCGTTCGTAGTGACGCCGTAAGGCGTTCCTCCTCAGGCCCTCACGGGCCCACTACGAACAGGGTCTGGCTTGATCTGGGCCAGGTCGCCAATATTGCGGAGGTGGCTCTGAACGGTCAGCCGTGCGGCGTGGCGTGGACTGCCCCGTATCGCGTGGAGATCACCCGTGCTCTGCGGGCGGGCTCGAACCGCCTTGAGATTCGTGTCGCCAATACCTGGGCCAACCGCATGATCGGTGATCGGTCGCTGCCCGAGACCGAGCGCGTCACCTGGACGTCTGCCCCCGATCGGGTAGGACGTGGACCGCTGTTGCCGGCGGGGCTTCTCGGCCCGGTGCGAATCGTCACTGCCGGACTTGAATAGGTTGGGAGTGGAATGATGAAGAAACTGTCTGTGGGTGTTGTTTTGTTGGCATTGACCGCCGGTGCGCCGGCGCCGGCCCAATACCCCAAGGTGCCGCCCGAGGTGCAAGCGGCCACCGACGCGCTCATGCAAGAGGCCCGGCGTCTTTCGGATGAGGCCTGGGAACAGGCGCTGCCCACCATCAGGCAGGAAGCGGATCAGGGCAAACCCTACGTCCCGTGGGCGGCCCAGTCTGCCGACCTGCCGCAGGCGGACATTCCCGCCTTCCCCGGTGCCGAAGGAGGCGGGGCGTACAGCTTCGGCGGGCGGGGCGGACGAGTCCTCGTGGTCACCAGTCTGGCCGACCGCGGTCCGGGGACATTGCGAGAAGCCTGCGAGCGGGGCGGGGCACGCGTCATTGTGTTCAACGTCGCCGGCATCATTCGCCTGGGAAGCCCTATTATGCTGCGCGCTCCGTACGTCACTATTGCCGGTCAGACGGCGCCGGGGGACGGCGTCTGCGTGGCGGGCGAGTCGTTCTGGGTCGATACGCACGATGTGGTCATTCGTCACATGCGTTTCCGTCGCGGCGAGACGAATGTGGGCCGGCGCGACGACGCCCTGGGTGGCAACGCCGTCGGCAACATCGTGATCGATCACTGTTCCGCCAGTTGGGGCCTGGATGAGAACATCTCGATGTACCGCCACATGTACGATCCGGGCGACGGCTCAACGCCCCGAAAGCTGCCCACGGTCAACATCACGTTTCAGAACTGCATCTCCTCCGAAGCCCTGGATACGTACAACCACTCGTTCGGCAGTACGATCGGCGGCGAGAACTGCGCGTTCATCCGCAGTCTTTGGGCCAACAATACCGGGCGCAACCCCTCCATCGGCATGACCGGCCAGTTCAATTTCGTCAACAACGTCGTCTACAACTGGCGGCACCGTTCCGTCGATGGCGGGGACCGCAGGTCGCGGTACAACATCATCAACAACTACTTCAAACCCGGCCCGGTCACGCCCACGGACGAACCTGTAGGGCATCGGATTCTCAAGCCGGAGTCCGGCGGCAGAGATCTCGTCTTCGGCAAGGCCTACGTGCATGGCAACGTGGTCGAAGGTAATGACGAGGTCACGCGTGACAACTGGGCCGGTGGCGTTCAGATCGAGGATCTGCCCGACGCGGGCCAGTATCGTGACGCGCTGCGCGTAGACGAGCCGTTCCCCTTGCCACCTGTGAACGTCATGCCTGCTCGTGAGGCGTTCGCGTTCGTGCTCAACAACGCCGGCGCCACGTTGCCCAGACGGGACGTGGTGGACTGCCGGATCATCGAGCAGATTCGCACCGGCAAGGTGACGTACCGCAAAGACGTCGATGCGAATTCGCTCTATCAATTCGAGCACCGGCGCTTGGGCCCGGATTCGTACAAGCAGGGGATCATCACCGATATCCGTCTGGTGGGCGGATACCCTGAGTACAAGGGGACACCGTACAGGGATACGGACGGCGACGGCATGCCCGATGCCTGGGAGCTGAGATATGGCCTGGATCCCAATGCTTGGGCCGACGCCGCCTTGGATTGCAGCGGCGAGGGGTACACGAACATCGAGAAGTACATCAACGGCATCGATCCCGAGAAGGAAGTCGACTGGACCGATCCGAAGAACAATGTCGATACCTTGGCTGCTCACAAGGACGACCTGTGGTCTGCGGTGCTGAGCGCGCCGCAGATCGCCGATCCGGACCCCGCCTACACGAAGACGATCATCGGACGTTCCGAGAGGATCGTTGAGACCCTCGGCATCGACGACGAGGCCAAACGCATCAGAGTTCGGAATCTCATCGTGCAGCAATACCGCAATTTGAACGCGATGCACAATCAACGCGACAAAGACCAGACCGAAGACGGCAGAGAGCGTATCAATGCTCTCATCAAGCGAGTGCACCAGGACTACATCGCGAAGCTGTCGGTCGAGCTGATTCCCGAGCAGGTGGACCTGGTCAAGGATGGCATGACCTATGGCACCTTGCCAGTGACCTACCGCGCCTACCTGGCCCAGCAGCCGGACCTAACCGATGCCCAGAAGGAACGGATCATGGCGTTCCTGGTCGAGGCGCGAGAGCTGGCGATGGACGGCGGGAGCTCCAACGAGAAGCACGGGATATTCCGCCAGTACAAAGGCAAGATCAACAATTACCTTTCGGCTGAAGGGTACACTTTGAAATAGGTTTGCGATGAGTGGTAGATTCCTGATGACAACCTCACGTTTCTTCTCTTGGTGCGTCCTGGCATGTCTGCTGGGCGTGACTGTCCCCGCCGACCTTCACGCCGGTTGGGACCCACGAACGAACAAGCCCGTCTCTCAAGGTCCGGGCCGGCGGCTCGTGTATTCCACCGACGAGCAGGGCAATCGCATCCCGGACTTTTCCTATTGCGGCTACATGGCGGCTGAGAGACCGATTCCGGACGTGCCGGTTCGTGTCGTAGTTCCCGTCGTTGATGGTGACGCCACGTTGCGCATCCAGAAGGCCCTGGACTATGTGGCTGCGCTGTCGACTGATGCCAACGGCATCAAGGGAGCTGTCTTGCTGGAGCAAGGCGTCCATCGCGTGTCGGGCAGTCTGCAGATCGCCTCCGGCGGTGTCATTCTGCGCGGCAGCGGCATGGGACCAGGCGGTACGGTCCTCCTGGGGACCGGGCTGGGCCGGGATACGCTCATTCACATCTGCGGCGCGAATGACCGGACCGTCGAGGCCTATGTGCGGATCGCTGACCCCTATGTTCCCGTCAATGCCAATTCCTTCGCGGTGAGCGCATCGCACACATTACGTCCGGGCGACCATGTCCTCGTGCACCGGCCCAGCACGACCGAATGGATCGAGACGCTGGGGACAGCCCATTTCGGTGGCGGCATCACGTACCTTGGCTGGAAGCCCGGCAGGCGTGACCTTTGTTGGGACCGAACGGTGGTGTCCGTAGATGGCGGGCGCATCACGCTGGACGCTCCGTTGACGACGGCGCTCGACGCCGCCTATGGCGGTGGGAATGTTGCCGCCTATCATTGGCCCGGACGCATCATGCAGGTGGGGGTCGAAAACTTGCGCTGCCGCTCGACATACGACCGGGACAATCCCAAGGACGAGGCGCATCGCTGGATGGCTATCACCGTGGAGAACGCGGCGGACGCCTGGGTGCGACAGGTGGTGTTCGAGCACTTCGCCGGTTCGGCGGTAGCCGTGCTGGAGACCGCCAAGCGCGTCACGGTGGAAGACTGCAAGTCGCTGGCGCCGGTGTCGGAAATCGGCGGCCAGCGCCGCCTGACCTTCTGGACTATGGGTCAGCAAACCTTTTTCCAGCGTCTGTATGCTGAGTTTGGCTATCACGACTTTGCCGTCGGTTTTTGTGCCGGTGGTCCTAACGCGTTCGTTCAGTGCGAGTCGGACAAGCCCTTCAGTTTCAGCGGCGGGATCGACAGTTGGGCCTCCGGTGTGTTATTCGACATCGTCAACATCGACGGCCAGGCCCTGAGCCTGCTGAATCTCGGGCAGGATGCCAAAGGGGCCGGCTGGAACGCGGCCAATAGTGTCCTCTGGCAGTGCTCGGCTGCACGGATCGATTGCTACAAACCGCCGACCGCTTACAACTGGGCCATCGGGACTTGGGCCGAGTTTGCCGGCGACGGGTATTGGGAGGAGTCTAACAGTCACGTTGAACCCCGCAGCCTCTATTACGCTCAGCTCAGGGATCGCGTAGGCGAGCGCATTGTGCCGCGCGAACCCGTGCTGCCTTTGGGCACAGGGGCTACCAGCAGTCCATCCGTGGAGATGGCGGCCGACTTGACGGCGCAAGCGCAACAGCCGCCCTTGCAGCTTCGCGATTGGATCGATCGAGCGCCGCAACGACAGCCTATTCCAACCGCGCATCGGGGTGTCAAGACCATCGATGAGATCGGCTATGCCGAACCTTCCGTCGCTGCAAAGCCCGCCCTGCGCATGAGGATCGAAAACGGCTGGCTGGTCTACGGCGACAATGTTCTGACGGGCACGCGCCAGGGTGTGCGCTGGTGGGGTGGAGGTGCTCGACCCGCTGACGTGGCACAGGCCACGCCGCATGTGACGCGCTTCGTGCCGGGTCGTATCGGGACCGGACTGACCGACGACCTGGACGAGATGACCGATGCGATGGTTGACCAGCACTGGGTGGCGCTGGAGCACAACTACGGGCTGTGGTACGAACGGCGGCGTGACGATCACGAACGCGTCCGTCGGACAAACGGCGATGTGTGGCCACCGTTCTATGAACTGCCTTTTGCGCGAAGCGGGCAGGGAACAGCCTACGATGGACTGAGCCGATACGATCTGACGCAGTACAACCCCTGGTATTGGATGCGTCTGAGGCAATTCGCGGACCTGGCGGATCAGAAAGGGCTCGTGCTTCTCCACCAGGATTACTTCCAGCACAACATCATTGAAGCAGGGGCCCATTGGACCGATTTCCCCTGGCGGCCGGCGAACAACATCAACGACACAGGATTCCCGGAGCCTCCGCCCTACGCCGGCGACAAGCGGATCTTTCTGGCGGAGCAGTTCTACGACGTCAACCACCCGGTTCGCCGGCCGCTGCATCAGGCGTACATCCGTAAGTGCCTGGGAAGTTTCGCTGACAACAACAGCGTCATTCAGTTCGTCGCTGCCGAATACACCGGACCGCTGCACTTCGTCCAGTTCTGGATCGATACCATTCTGCAATGGGAGCGTGAGACCGGCAAGCACGCCATCATGGGATTGAGCGCGACCAAGGACGTTCAGGACGCCATCCTCGCCGACCCGGCCCGAGCCGCCGCTGTAGATGTCGTCGATATCTGCTATTGGCATTACCGCAGTGACGGCAGTCTGTATGCTCCGAAGGGCGGGCAGAACCTGGCGCCCCGCCAGCATGCCCGGCTGGTCCAGCCCGGCAGGACCTCTTTCGAGCAGGCGTATCGAGCGGTGCGGGAGTACCGAACGCGATATCCGGACAAGGCCGTCCTTTACTCGGCGGATCTGAACGACAATCTGGCTTGGGCCGTGTTCATGGCCGGCGGCTCGCTGGCTGCGATTCCTGAAATCTCGGAGCCAGGATTCCTCGCGTCGGCGGCCTCCATGCATCCGACAGACCTGCCGGGTGAACCGGTCGGACAATGGGCTTTGGGCAATGCGGAAGGGGAACTCATCGTTTATTGTCGCTCGTCCAGCGCCGCAGCGCCGGATACGGAGAAGTCGGCAGGGAGCTTGACCGTCTGTTGGATCAATCCCAGAGATGGTTCTGTGTTGATGAGAAGGCGCGGGCCGGAGGCCCGCAACACGAGAATCCCTGCATCCGGTCCGGTCGTGATATGGGTGGCTCGCTCGCGGTAGACGGCGCGGCCGTGGTAGAACCTGGCCCGGGGATTCGTCCTCCCCGGAGATTCCTGGAGACGCAGGTCTCCGCAGGCTATACTTCCGGTTGGCGTAACACGCAGAATCTTCCGACACAAGAGGAGAACCGCCATGAAGAGTACGACCAGCACCTTCCTGGGGCGTGCGGCGTTAGTCGGCGTGTGGATGCTGTGGGGGCACGCCTCAGGTCAGACCGATCCGGTGCCCGACGCAACGCAGGTTATCCCGACGCCGGGACAAGTGCCTCCTTTGCCACCCAGGCTCCCTGAAGGCATCCCGGCGTTCCCCGGGGCCTGGGGCGGCGGCATGTTCACCACGGGCGGCCGCGGCGGCAAGGTGATTGAAGTGGCCAACCTCAACGACAGCGGACCGGGCAGCCTGCGCGCCGCGATCCAGGAGAAGGGCCCTCGCATCGTTGTCTTCCGCGTCGCCGGCATCATCCAACTGAGATCGAACATCGACATTGACAATCCTGATATCACCATCGCCGGCCAGTCCGCGCCGGGAGACGGCATTTGCCTGGCCAACCATTCCCTGAATATCAACACACACAACGTCATCCTGCGTCACCTGCGTGTCCGGCGGGGACGTCCTGAAGGCGGCCAAGGCTCCGACAATATCGGCGGCAATCCGGAGGGCCAGATCGTCGTCGACCATTGCTCGACCAGTTGGGGCATGGACGAGAACCTCTCGCTGTATCGGTACATGAAACCGATGCCCGGCGGCCGGGAGATCAAATTGCCGACCGAGAACGTCACCGTCCAGTATTGCATTTCGAGCGAGGCGCTTAACGCGGGCAACCACGCGTTCGGCGGCACCTGGGGCGGCCGGGACTCGACGTTCCATCATAATCTGTTTGCCTGCAACACCGGACGCAACCCTTCCATCGGCATGTCGGGCGAGTTCGACTACCGCAACAACGTGATCTTCAACTGGCGTCACCGCACCATGGATGGCGGCGACGAGACGTCGATCATCAACGTTATCAACTGCTACTATAAGCCCGGCCCGGCAGCCAACCGGGACATGATCAGCACGATTGCCCGCATCGAGCAGCGGAATATGTACTCGCCCGGCAATCGCTGGAAGCCCGGCAACTGGTATCCAAGCACGCCGGGACGGCCGGGCAAATGGTACGTCGCCGGCAACATCGTCGAAGGCTTTCCCGAGGTCACGGCCGACAATTGGAAAGGTATGCGCGGTCCCGAGCAGATCGCGCGCGTCAACACGCCGTTCGAGGGCTGGCCGGTGAACCAGGAGACGGCGCTGGAAGCCTTTGAGTCGGTGCTGGCGAAGGCCGGCGCGACGCTTCCCCGCCGCGACGCGGTTGACGTGCGCGTTACGAATATGGTGCGCACGGGCGAAGTGAAAGGAAATGGCATTGTCAACGATCCGGTCGAGGTGGGCGGTTATCCAGACTACACTTTCTCGCCCAGCGAGGTCCCGGCCGATACGGACCATGACGGCATGCCCGATACGTGGGAGAAGAAGTACGAACTGAACCCACAGGATGCTTCGGACGGCTCTATGGACTCCGACGGAGACGGCTACACCAACGTCGAGGAGTGCCTCAATGGGACCGATCCCCGCGAGAAGATCGACTATACGAATCTTGGAAACAACATCGACACGATCAGTTGAGGCGCAGGTCCGATGAAACGGGTCTCGCAAAACGTCTGGCTAGTAGGACTGGCGCTTGTCACAAGCATCGCGGCGACCGCCCGCGCGTCCGAGATGCTGAGCGTGGGGTTGTATCGCGTGTTCGAGACCTGCGTACAGAATGACACGCCGTACCAAAACAAGTTTGCCGACGTGCACTTGAGGGCAACGTACACTGCGCCTTCGGGAAAGACCGTGACTTTCGAGGGCTTCTTTGACGGCGACGGCCGGGGCGGTGGGGATCGTGCTTCCGGCAACGTCTGGAAGCTGCGTTTCATGCCGGATGAGCTTGGGATCTGGACCTACGTTTATCAGTGGAGCGACGGCACACCCGGAGGGCATGGATCGTTCGCATGTGTCAAGGAGGGCGCCGGCAAAGGCGTGTTGCGTCCCTACACGAAGAACCCTCACTGGTTTGCCTACAACGGGACCGACCCGGTGTGGCTCAAGTCGTACTATGAAACCGGCCACGGCGCGATCGCGCAGGATTTGGACTGGGTCGTAGCGAACGTCTACGGCAAGTTCATCGAGCGTGGCTACAACCATTTGCAGGTCAACTGGCTGCTGTCCCTGTGCTGCTTCAAGCAATACTACCTCGATGGGCCGCCGCCGGAGACGTTCGACCTGACGCTCTACGAGGAGGGCAAGGCCTCGAGCACCATGAGACTGGATGTGTGGCGCTTGATGGAGAAGCACTTGGGCTTCCTGAACGATCACGACATTGCGGTGCACATGTTCCTCGGCTTCGATGGAGGAAAGAACGATGGACCTTCCTGGGACAAGTTGAGCGAGAAGGAGAAGGACTTCTACGTGCGCTACGCAGTCGCGCGGCTCGCGCCCTATGCCAACCTCGCGGGCTGGAACTTCGTCTGGGAGGTTGACGGCAACCGTGAGGACTACGAGCTGGGATGGGCTCGTTTGATCGAGAAATACGACGTGTTCGATCATCTTCGCACGTATGAAGATGAGTCGCCGCGCGACAATGAATACGACCGTCCCGAGTATACGTTCGCGGCGGTGGAGAACCACTTGATTGCCGCCCGCTCCAAGGACCTGGAGCGACACTACTGGAAGGAGCCCTGGACACATCATCTGGCAGTGATCCAAGGGTACAAAGGCAAGCCGGTCTATATGTCGGAGGGCAATGCCCTGTGGCGGCGGTTCTGGCATGAGCGCACCGGCGCTACTCAAGACGATCTGCGGTGTGCCGCCTGGGCTTGTGCCACCGGCGGGGCGTCGTTCAACTGGAACGGCCATCTCAAGGAATACGAGCTCTATGCGTCCGGGCCGACCGGATTGCCGTTCAACGAGGATAACCCGTTCACGGCGTCGGAAGAGTACATTGACATCCTCGCCCGTGTCATGAACGAGGAGGTGGCATTCTACCGCATGACGCCGCAGGACGGACTGCTCAGGCGGCATGATGCCATGTGCGTCTGGGCTTTGGCAGAAGAGGGCAAGCAATACCTGGTCTTTGCCAGTCACGGCGAGCCGTTCGCTCTCTGCCTGGCGGAGGGCAGTTATACGAACAACATCTGGATCGACGCCAAGAGCGGCGTCCGGACAAAGGTGGACCCTGTCAGCGGACACGGCAAGACCGGCGCTCCGGTGCCGTTCGATCCGCCCAGTCGCACGACGGACTGGGTCTTGATCCTCAGAACAAGGAGTGACACGTGACAGACCGCATTCGGAACCGTTCATCCATGAGCAGGCGTCACTTCCTGGGCCGCGCGGGCGTCGTCGCGGCGGCGGGAGTGCTCGCGCCGGGTATGCCGACCTGGGCCGAGGAGGCAGGCGCTCCTGCACAACCGGTCGTCGACCACCGCTACAAGATCGGCGTGTGCGACTGGATGATCCTCAAGCGTCAGAAGCTCGGTGCCTTCAAGTGGACCGATCAGATCGGCGCCGACGGGGTCGAGGTGGACATGGGCAGCTTGGGCGACCGCGAAACATTCGACAGTCAACTCGCCGACCCGGCCGTGCGCCGTCAGTTCCTGGACGAGGCGCGCAAGTTCGATTTGGAGGTTTGTTCCATCGCGATGAGCGGCTTCTATGCCCAATCTCTTGCGGAGCGTCCGACGGTGCCGCGCATGGTGCAAGACTGCATCGACACCATGAAAGCGATGAACGTCAAGGTCGCGTTTCTGCCCTTGGGCGTGCCGAGCGACCTCGTCAAGCATCCCGAACTGCGTCCGGCGGTGGTGGAGCGGCTCAAAGCGGCCGGCGCCAAGGCCAAAGAAGCCGGCGTCGTGATCGGCGTGGAAACGGCGCTGGATGCGGCCGGCGACGTCAAGCTGCTCGACGACATCGGCTCGCCTGGTGTGCGCATCTACTTCAATTTCGCCAACGCCTTGCAGAACGGCCGCGACCTGTGCGAGGAATTGCAGACGCTCGGCAAAGACCGCATCTGTCAGATTCACTGCACCGACGAGGACGGCGTCTGGCTCCAGGACAACACGCGTCTCGACATGCCCAAGGTCAAGCAGACGCTCGACGCGATGGACTGGCGCGGGTGGCTCGTGATTGAGCGCTCGCGCAGCGCCCAGAATTCCCGCGACGTGGTGTGGAACTTCGGCGCCAACACCAGATACTTGAAGTCGATCTTTCAGGCACAATAGATGCGACGACGATTCGGTGGGGTGAACCCCACCCTACATGCTTTCGCTCTGCTGGTTCTGACCGCTCTGGTACGGGCGGAGACGCCGCCGGACTGGGAGAACGAACAGGTCATCGGCCGCACCCGCGAGCCGGCGCACGCGACGTTCGTTCCGTATCCCGATGTCGAATCCGCTCTGAAAGGCTCGCGCGACGACTCCCCCTACGTGCTCAGCCTCAACGGCACTTGGCGGTTTCACTGGTCGCCGAAGCCGGAAGACCGCCCGGCCGAGTTCTTTCGCGATGGATACGATGTCAGCCAGTGGGACACGATTCCCGTACCGTCGAATTGGCAGATGCACGGTTACGGCATCCCGATCTACACTAGCTCGGAGTACCCGTTCAAAGTCGATCCGCCGCGCGTCACAGGGACGCCGCCCTCGGATTGGACCGCGTACAAACTGCGCAATCCTGTCGGGTCTTACCGCCGCACGTTCACCTTGCCGGCAGCCTGGGCCGGACGTCGTGTATTCCTGCACTTCGCCGGCGTGAAGAGTGCCTTCTACGTGTGGATCAACGGCCAGCAGATCGGCTACAGCCAGGGCAGCATGACGCCTGCGGAGTTCGACGTGACCGAGGCGCTCCGGACCGGCGAGAATAGCGTTGCGGTCGAAGTCTACCGCTGGTCGGACGGCAGCTACCTCGAAGACCAGGACATGTGGCGTTTCAGCGGGATCTACCGCGACGTGTTCCTCTATTCGACCGCCGACGTGCGCATCCGCGACTTCGCCGTACGCACGGACCTGGACGCCGACTATCGTGACGCGGACCTGCTGATCGAGCCGGAACTGGCTCGGTACAGCGATCGCGCGATCAGAGGCTGGACGGTGCGCGCCCATTCTTACGACCCGGCCGGCCGACCGGTCTTCGTTGAGCCCGCGCAAGCGGACGCAGAGGCGATCCTCAATCCGGACTTCGAGGACGACATCCTGAACGCGCGCACGCCCCAACGCGGACCCGCACGCTTCGGATGGCTGCGCGCCCACGTGTCGAATCCGCAGAAGTGGACCGCTGAAACGCCGGTGCTCTATACGTTCGTACTGACCCTGAACGATGCGGCAGGCAGCGTGATCGAAGCAGTCAGTTGCCGGGTTGGCTTTCGCGAGGTGGAGGTCAAAGGCGGACGACTTCTGATCAACGGCAAGCCAGTGAGACTTTGCGGCGTCAATCGTCACGAGCACGATCCCGATCACGGCCGCGCGGTGCCGCTGGAGCGCATGGTCCAGGACATCACGCTGATGAAGCGGTTCAGCATCAACGCCGTACGCACCTCGCACTATCCCAACGACCCGCGCTGGTACGACCTGTGCGACCGGTACGGCCTGTACGTCCTGGATGAGGCTAACGTCGAGACACACGGCGTGCGCGGGCTGCTCGCCAACGACCCGGCCTGGCAGGCAGCGTTTCTGGATCGCGGGATTCGCATGGTCGAGCGCGACAAGAACCATCCGTCCGTCATCATCTGGTCGCTGGGCAACGAAGCCGGTTACGGCCCGAACTTCGCCGCGATGTCCGCGTGGATACGCGACTTCGATCCGACCCGGCCGATCCACTACGAAGGCGCTCAAGCGTCGCGCGAGGACCGGGACGATCCGCGCGATCCTCCGGCGGTGGACTTCATCAGCCGGATGTACCCACGCGCGGAGCCTTTGTATGACGAGCAGCGTGACGCGCGCTGGCCCAGGGGACTGCGACTCGGTCGCGATGCTCGCGACGATCGGCCTGTGCTGTACTGTGAATACGCGCATGCGATGGGTAACGCCGTCGGTAACTTGAAAGAATACTGGGACGAGATCTACTCGAATACGCGCATGGTGGGCGGATTCATCTGGGATTGGGTGGACCAGGGCCTGCGCCGCAAGACCGCTGACGGTGTTGAGTACATGGCCTCCGGCGGTGACTTCGGCGACAAGCCAAACCTCAAGGACTTCTGCCTCAACGGCGTGGTCTTCGCGGACCGCACGCTCCCACCTAAGGCCTGGGAGGTCAAGAAGGTCTACCAGCCCGTCCACATCGAGCCGGCCGACCAGACCGGCGCCCGTGTGCGCATCGCCAATCGCTATACCTTCACCAACCTGAATGCTCTGGAAGGGCGCTGGACCCTGACGTCCGACGGTGTGGAACTGCAATCGGGCACGCTGCCGACCGTTGATCTTACGCCGGGAGGCACAACCGAGGTTCCCATTGACGTCCGGCCTATCGCGACACCGGAGTCGGGCGCGTCGTATTGGCTCCGTGTGAGCTTCCACCTGCGACAAGACACGATCTGGGCGCGGGCCGGATATGAGGTGGCCTGGCAACAGACGCCGTACTCGGTGCGGACTCCGCAAGTGAAGCCGGTGCAGACTGCTTCTCTGTCGCCGGTGAATATCACGGACAAGGGGTCTCAAATACAGATCAAGGGACAGACCTTCACGGCGGTCTTTGACCGAACGGCGGGCACGCTGGTCTCGCTCGTCTACGGCGGCAAGGAGATGCTGGCTCAGGGCCAAGGACCCATCCTGCAAGCCTATCGCGCGGTGACCAGCAACGACAAGGCGTTTGGCAATGGCCGGGCCCGCGATTGGCAACAGGCCGGCCTGAATCGGCTGACGCGCGAAGTCCGCAGTGTCACTGTGCAACAGGAGAGCGCCAAGTGTGTGCGTATCGAGGTGCTGGCGGTGAGCACGACGCCTACCGGCGCCGGCTTCAATCACCAGGCAACGTGGGTCGTGAGGGGTGACGGCTCGATCGATCTCGACAACCAGTTCGAGCCGTTCGGTCAGCTACCTCCGCTTCCGAGGATCGGCGTCATGATGCACCTGTCAGGCGAATTGGAGCGCTTCCGCTGGTACGGACGTGGGCCGCACGAGAACTATCCGGACCGCAATCAAGCTGCCGACATCGGCGTCTGGACGAGCACCGTCGATGAGCAATACGTGCCCTATCCGCGGCCCCAGGAGACTGGCACGAAGACGGACGTGCGGTGGCTGACGCTGACTGACGACGATGGGAACGGTCTGCTGATGACCGCCGAGCCGAGCATGGCTGCATCGGTGCTGCACTACACCGCCGACGACCTGGACCGGGCCGAGCACACGTACGAGCTCAAACGGCGCAGTGACGTCGTACTGTCTCTGGATGCCAAGCACAGCGGCCTTGGCAACGCCAGTTGTGGTCCCGGTGTGCTGCCTCAATACGAGGTCCCTCCCGTGCCGTACGGTCTGCATCTGAGCTTTCGTCCGTGCTCGGCCATGTCGGACGGTCAGGCGGCTCGGCTGGCACGCCGGAGCTACGACGATTCCGCCGGCCCGCCGCTCCGCGCTTGGCGCGATCTGAAATATGGCATGTTCATCCACTTTGGGCTGAGCACGTTTGTAGGCAATGACATGGCCAACGGAGACGATCCGGCCGCCGCCTACGCGCCGACCGATCTGGACGTGGACCAGTGGGTGCGGGTTGCCAAAGAGGCGGGGATGAAATACGCGGTGCTCACTGCCAAGCACGTGTCCGGCTTCTGCCTCTGGGACAGCAAGGCGCTGTGGAAGGGCAAGGAGTACGACTACGACGTGGCAGCTTCCGGCGACCCGACGGATGTGGTCGCGGAATTCATCGCGGCCTGCAAGAAGTACGGCCTCCGGCCTGGCATCTACTACTGCACGATGGACCTGCGCAACAGCATGCGGGAGATCCAGTGGAACCCCAAGCTCCCGGCCTTGTCGGAAGACTACTTCACCCTCATGAAAGACCATCTGCGCGAGCTGCACACGGCCCATCCTGAGATTGCCATTCAATGGTTAGACATTCCTCGGCACCTGACGAACGGTCAGCGGGCCGAGCTCTACAACCTTGTGCGCGCGCTGAACCCCGATTGCGTGATCATGTTCAACTACGGCACGGAAAGCAGAGACATCCAGGGTGCGTACACCATCGAGATCGCCCTCAACGTAACCTGGCCCACGGACGTGCTCAATTCCGAGATCACACCCATCAAGAAGACGTTTGATACTCGACAGGTCTTTCAAGGCAAGACCTACGAACTGGGCTATGAACACTGTCTGTCCATTGTGGACAAATGGTTCTGGAAGGCGGACGAATCCCTGAAACCCGTCGACGAACTGGCCGCCACTTATCGAGAGGTTATGCGACTCAATGGTAACCTCCTGCTCAATTGCCCCCCGGACACGAGCGGGCGCATTCCCGCCGCCACCGTCGCTCGGCTCAAAGAGCTGCGTGCGGCCCTGGACAAGGGCAGGTAGGCTGGAGCGATACGCCGCAGACACAGACCGCCCACACCACCTTGCGCCCGGCGTCATGCGTCCCTTAGTTATCTGAGGAGTTGAACTGCAGGCACAGCCTGTGTAGAATCTTGCAGACAGAAGACGGATCGGATCAAGCCCCTCTCCCGCTGTTGTGTGGGTTTCCCGTCCGCGAGACGGAGAGAGTGCGACGCCCGAGCCAAGGAGAGCTGCACGTGACGGAAACTCAAAGCCGTGGGGGAAAGGTCATCCGCCGGGGGCCGTATCCGGAACTGACGTGGGTTGCAGTGCTGGTCGGCTATGGTCTCGGCGTCCTCATCACCATCAGTATGGGCTATGCGTGCCTGATTCTGGGCTTCTCTCATGAAGGTTCGGAGTTGGCAGCCATCCTTGGCTTCGGCATTCTGCGTGGCCTGATGGGCCGCACCAGCATCATCGAGAACAACATCGTCCAGACCGTTGCCAGCAGCGTCAACGGGGCCTCCGCGGGCGTCATGTTCTCGGTGCCGGCCTTGTTCATTCTCAATCAGACCGACTTCAATCCCTACCTGATGACGTTCGGCTGCATCGCCGGCGGCGTGCTTGGTATCGCCTTCATCATTCCGCTGCGCAAGCAGATGATCGACTTCGAGCGCCTGACCTATCCCGGCGGCGTCGCGGTTGCGACCGTGCTCAAGAGTCCCGGCGCCGGCGTCCACAAGGCCATGCTGCTGCTGATTGGGGTTGCCCTTAGCGCTACTGTCAGCATCGTCAGTCACGTGACGAAATTCGAGGACTGGGCGCTCGGCGACTACATCGGCATGCCGGCCTACATGAACGGCGTGTGGTTCATCTCGCTATTGACGGTCGGTATCGCCTTCATCGCGGGCAAAGGCGGCTTGTGTTTCGTCATCGGCGGCTATGCGTGCTACTGGGTGCTGGCGCCGATCCTGGCGCAGATGAACCTGCTGCCGACGCCGGAGCAACTGCAGGGCCTGAGCCAGACCATGCCCGAATACCTTCGCGTCTCTCTGTTCAGGCCAGTGGGAATTGGTATGCTGGTCGGCGGGGCGCTGACTGGGATCGCCCTGGCGTTGCCTTTGATCGTCAGCGCGGTCCGCAGCATGCAGTCGGCGGCCAAGACCGGCGCTTCGCTGTCACGTGATGAGATGCCGATCAAGCTGCTCTACGCCGGCATTGTCGGCGCTGTCATCGTACTGGGCATTGTCGCGGTGCTGTCTGTGCAGGAGATGGGGATCGTTCGCGGCGTCATCATGGCGTTGCTGGGCACGGTGTGGATTTGGATGGCCGGGGTGATTCTCTCGGAGTGTATCGGCCGGACCAATTGGTCGCCCATGAGCGGGATGACGCTGATCGCGGTGACCATTCTAATCATAATCACCAGTGGCCTCGGCGGCAGGGCCGCCATGATCTCCTCGGTCATGGTCGGCGCCGCCACGTGTATGGCGATGTCTCAGGCGACCGACCTGATGCTCGATCTCAAGACGGGTTACCTCGTCGGTGCCATTCCGCGCAGACAACAATACGGCCAGTTCCTCGCCACCTGGATCGGGCCGATCCTGATGATCGGCCTGCTATTCGTGTTGCACAAGGCGTACGTCCTGGGCAGCGAGAAGCTGCCGGCCCCGCAGGCCACGGCGCTGGCCAGCATGATGAGGGGCATCCTGGCGGGCGATGTCCCTGTCTACAAGTACGCGGCCGGGGCGGGGCTGGGCGCGCTGCTCAGCGCCACCGGCATCGGCGGGCTCGGGATTCAGGTGGGCCTGGGCTTCTATCTGCCCTTCAGTATCGTGCTGACCTACACCATCGGTACGATCCTGCGTATCGTCAGCGACAGATACAAAGGGCGGCACTTCAGCGAGCAGGTCGGCATTCCCATCGCGGCCGGCCTGATCATCGGCGAAGGCGTGGTGGGCGTTGCGTTTGCCGTCTATGCGGTGATTGCCGGGATGAAGGGGGGATAGGGACACGCTATGAAGCTGATCGGTTTCCTGATGGTCACTGCGGGGTTCATCGTTGCCGCCTTGGCGTCGGTGGTCGATGAGAGTGCCGTCAAGTGGCTGTGGTATGTCCCTGCCCTGGCGCTCGGGGTGGCGGGAGTCGTGGTCATCCGCACCGACATGGCCCGCCACACCAAGACCGAGCATCACGTGGCCGCCAATATCGAGACCGTTGAGAGCAGTCTGGCGCGCGTCGCCGCGAACATTGACAAGCTCAACGCCGACAAAGATTCGATCGATACCTACGAGGTGCGTCATCGGATCGACGAGCTTTTCACCGACGACCTGGAGTCATTCGTCGATGCGCGGGAGAGCATCGCGCATCGTCACGGCCTGGCCGCCTACGCCGAGGTCATGACTACTTTCGCCGCCGGCGAGCGGTACCTCAATCGCGTCTGGTCCGCTTCCGCCGACGGCTACATCGACGAAGTCAACGAATACCTGGAGAAGGCCAAAGCCCAGTTCGGCGAGACCCTCGCGGTCCTGCGCCGCCTGCAAGGCAGTCCGGCGACTTAGCCGGACGTCTCACGCTTCTACTGATTCGGCGCCGAGCCAAGTGCTCATGGGCGCGACTCCGGGCATCGGCAATCGGCCCAAGTTCTTGAGACGTCGGTTGATGCGGCCCACCCGGGTCGATAGAATCACGTCATGACGACGGAACCCAAACGACGACAATCTCAGGGCCAGCGACCACCTGAGATGATTCAGGAGGCCGCCGATTACGGCATTGATGTTGCCGCCCTGTGTGACAATCTGGCTCTGACGGTGGCCGAACGGCTGCGACGCCATGAGATGGCCCTCGACATGGTCGAAATGCTGCGGAAAGCGAAACGT
>CAZGRF010000006.1:0-22988 GCA_964527825.1 uncultured Pirellulales bacterium | reverse complement strand
AGAGCGCACGGATCACACCCGTGAGGTCACTGGTTCGAGTCCAGTATCGCCCATTGCCACAAGCCACCGTGGGCAGCGATACTACGGCGGATCTCCGTAGGGGTCCATCCCGCCAGAAATAGCCCTGATTGTCGCGGATGCCAACCGCTCCCCCGAATGGTCCTTCGTCGGTGACGTTTCCCCGCCCGACCCAGCGAGGCAGAGCGACGCCATTTCCCATGAGGTCCGCGTCGAAGCGCCGCCCCTCGGCACGGTCGTCCAGAAAGGCGACGTTGCCATCAGCAGGACCCTCGGCTCTTGGATGGTTCGTGCGATCTATGAACGGGTCCGTCTCCGAGTCTTTGGACGTGTGATTTGCCCGATGGCCGACAAGACCGCGATCGCCGCCAGCAACTCAATGAGGGTGAATGCCCGGGTTGACGGATGAAATTGTGTCCTCTCCACTCCGTTACCTCCTGGGCCGGACCGAAAGGACGCGAAACTCACTTGACCATTCCTGTCGAGCTTTCCCTGTCGCGCGCAAATCGGTTCTACCAGAAGTAGAATCGCTCGCCTGAGCGATACCGGGGCACCGCGACGCCGCTGGGGTCTATGTCCGGGTCAAAACGCCGCCATTCGATGTGGCCGTCGAGAAAACCTATGTTGCCACCGGTCGGGTTCCCGCTTCTCACGTGGTTCGTCCCGACGTATTCCCGAACGAGCGGGCTATCCTCGGTTTCCCGTGCGCTCCGCTTGTGAGCGTCGACAAAGTCATAGCCGCTACGCCTGTTTGGATCGGATGCGCCGACGATCAGGTCCACAACTAATTCCCTGGTCGCGGCATGCCTGTCCTGCAGCGATCCGACCCACGTCTTGCGGCCGCTATCTCGTGCGTAGGGGGTGGGCTCGATCGGTGGTATTGCATGACGATGGGTCACGAGCAATCCATAGCTCGACGAGATAGTACCTCCAATGGAGTTGAACATCTCAAACTCGATCCCATTCCATCGGCCCCCGCTGCTGGCTGTCCAGAGATGGTTCTTGTACTTCTGGTGGAGGGCATTTGAGGGACAGTAGAACGACTCGCGCGTTGCCCCGTTCCTGAGCATAGCATTGACCGTCACGTGGAAAAGGTTCCCTGTCCGGTCCTGCCCAGAGAAGACGGTCAATGGCAACCTGCCCATGTTCTCGGAGCCGTAGAGATACAACGCGAGGAACTGCTGGCGAATGTGAGCCGCGCAGGTCCTGCACCGGGCCTGCTCTCGAACTCGTGCCAGCGCCGGCAGCATGATGGCCAGCAGGATGGCAATCACGCTGATGACCACGAGCAACTCGATTAGCGTGAAACCCGGAGGGGTTCTTCCTGGCGCTGCGGCCTTTGGCACTTGTTTTCGCTCGAGACACACCGCGTACGCTCCTTTCCCTCGACGGACCTCGCCGTCGCCGCGTTCAGCCTGGCGCGTTTGCCGGCGCTGGAAGCGTCCGCCCGCCTTCGCACGGCTGCCGGGCTGCCTACATTACTATAGTGATTCTCCAGAGTCGTGTGTGACGGTCTCTCTTGCGAAATCCGGGGAGAACTGCGTGGTCGGTTCCGGCGGGGCGCGTGCCGGTCTCATTTCCCTATGCAAAAGCGGCTGAAGATACGGTCGAGGATTTGTTCGTCAAGAGGCTGTTGGCCGATGCCGGCAAGGGCTTCGTAGGCGGTGCGGATCAGCGCCGCGGCCACCTCTTCGTTGCCACGCGCGATCTCGCGGCCGGCCTGGCGAACGCTCTCGACGGCCTCGGAGACCGTCTGTCTGTGGCGGGTCGTCAGGGCGATCTCGTCGTGCGCATCGCGTGCGGCGTATCGGGTCACGCACGACGAGAAGATTCGCGATCGCAGCGCGTCGAGTCCCTGGCCGGTCTTGACCGAAACCGCCAGGAACGGGGCGTCGAAAAGTCTGCTCAGTCTCTCCACAGTGCCATTCGACGCTACGGACGGCAGCAGGTCGGATTTCGTGGCGACATAGATGATAGTCTTTGGTTCGATCAGGGTGCGGACTGAGAGATCTTCGCTCCAGTCCGGATTCGCCGCATCGACGCAGAATATGACAGCATCACAGTGCCGCAGGGCTTCTATGGCCGCCTGTTGCGTCAACTGATCGAGGATGTTGTCAGGTGCGCCCAACAGGCCGGCGCAGTCGAACAGCACGCATTGGAATCGGTCGATTCTCAACAGGCCGCTCAGGACGTCGCGCGTCGTTTTGGGCTGGTCGGAGACAATGCTCCTGTCGTGGCCCAACAGGGCGTTGAGCAGGCTGCTCTTGCCGGCGTTGGGAGCGCCTGCAATGCCGACAGCGGGCAAGTCGAGTAGCGCTTCGTATCTGATGCTGCCCGCGAGCAATTCTTCAAGATCGCGCCCGATGCCATTCAGCCTCGCGACGGCGTCTTCTGCGCTGATGAACTCGATATCCTCACCGCTGAAGTCCAGGCCGGCCTCGATCAAGCTCAGACAATCCATCAGTGCCGACCGGATGGTGTCGGTGGATTGTGTCAGCCGGCCGCTCAGAAGTCGCTCAGCCGCCTTCAACTGGAACCGATTGGAACTGGCGATGATCTCGTTGACCGCCTCGGCCTGGGCGAGGTCGAGCTTGCCGTTGAGATAGGCCCGCGCGGTGAATTCCCCAGGGCCGGCAGTGCGGACGCCGCTCGCCAACAGGCGCTGGACCAGGGCCTCGACCAGCACCCCGCTGGCCTGGACGTGAAGCTCTGCCAGGTCTTCGCCTGTATATGAATGGGGCGCAAAGAACAAATAGAGCCTGGCATCGACGGTCAGACCGTCTTCGATGGCGACCGAGCCAGCCAGGATGCCGTTGGCCTCAAGCGGGATCGGCGCTGTGAAGACCCGCCTGCACGCGGTCAGCGTCTCGGGTCCGGTCACGCGGAGGATTGATCGCAGCCCCCCGGTCGCAGAGCTGACGGCCACGATGGTGTCGGCGTAGTTCATAGGTCCAATAGGTCCTATGGGACCGATAGGACCTATAGCCGGTGCCCTCTCACGTTTTGAAGAAGGGTTTGGGTTTCTTCTTCTTGACCTTCCCGCCCGCCTTGCTCGTGGTGGGGACCAGTCCTTTGGCCTCCAGCTCCTCCTTCTCCTGGATGTGCTTTCGGATGACCTTCTGCTCAATCACGCCGGCAAACGTGCTGGCCATGATGTAAAGGTTCACGCCGGAAGGGGCGGTGTACAGCATCAGGGGGAACAGCAGCGGCATCATGATGGCCATCATCTTCTGCTGCTGGGCCATCTGCGGATTCGTCGCCGCGCCCTGGGTGGGCATCAGTTTTTGCTGGAAGTAAAACGCCACGCCCATCAGAATCGGCAGCAGGTTGAGTGATCCCAGTTTCCAGCCCAGCATCGGTATCGTTACGGGCGACCAACTCACCAGAGCGTCAGGGACCGACAGATCGGTAATCCAGAATGGCAGGAAACGGGCGCCTCGCAGATTGATGCTGGTGTACACGGCGCTCCACAGAGCGATCCAGATCGGCATCTGCACCAGCATCGGCAAGAATCCCATGATCGGCGAAGCGCCCTGCTCGCGATAGAGCTCCATGAGCTTCTTGTTCATCTCCGCCTTGTTGTTGGCGTACTTCTTTTTGATCTCCTCGGCTCTGGGCGCCAGCTTGCTCATCTTGCTCATGGAGACCTGGCTCTTCTTAGTGACCGGGTGCATGATCAGTCGCATCAGGAAGACCAGGACGATGATGACCACGCCGTAGTTGGGGATGAAGGCGTGCATGCCCTTCATGATCGCCAGAATAGCAAACGCCAGAGGGTTGATAATGGCGGCCGGGCAGCAGAAGCAGGGCATGAAGTCGATCACCTGCATGAAACCGAGCCTGCGATAAAGCTCGTCCTGGTCGAACAGACTCTTGTCCTTCGGCCCGAGATAGAGTTGAAAGTCGTACGTCCTCGAACTGCCCGCCTGGCCGGCAGGGTTCAGGGCCGCAATACCTGTTTCGAGGTCCACGCCGATGGTCTCATCCCCGCTGTCGGCCTTCTTGTCCCCGTCGAGATTGTAGTGCCGGGCTGTGTTGCGGGTCACCCAGTCGCAGTAAGGCTCGTTGGCCTCGGGCACCGGAACGAGAATGGCGGCAAAGTACTTGTTCACCGCCGCGACCCAAAGGAACTGCTCGCCGGGCTTCCTCGGTTTCAGGGGTAAGCCTCTGCCGGTCTTGTTCTTCACCAGGGTCTTCGCGTCGAGTCGTGACGTGGTGATCTGGCCTTCGGCATCCTTGAACCCGGCGACTGCCTTCCTCATATCCTGACGGAAGGCCTCCCGTTCCAATCCCGCGGGGCCTTCGAGACCATAGCTGACCCTCTGCTGGGCGTCCGTCAGGTTGTCGATCTTCAGCGTGCAGTCGAGCAAGTAGGTCCCTGGGACTACTCGATATGTTTTGGTCAGCTTCATGACGGGAACAGCCGAAGTATCCGTGATGGGCAGCTCGAACGTCGCCGTTTGTGAGCCGTCTTGCGCCGTCTCAATCCCAAGACTTTTCCAGCTATACGTGTCCAGGCGCAAGGAACGCCCGGTGCCCCAGTAGAGCCATGTGTTCGCCAGCGGCAGTGTTGGCTCCAGCCCGCCCCATTGCAGGATACGGCCTGTTTCGGTCAAAGCTATGCTGTGCCGATAGCCCGCCGCAATCTCTTTGAAGTCTTTGCCTGGAGGCACCTCACACTGGCCCCAGGAATTGTCACCCCACGCGACAAGCGACCCATCTTCCTTCAGAGCGATGCAGTGGTTGGCCCCTGCCGCCACCGCTTTGAAGTTGCTCCCCGGGGGCACATCGGCCTGACCATATCTATTGTCGCCCCAGGCGATAATGGAGTTATCTGAACACAGCGCCACGTTATGGCGGTACCCCGCTGCGATCGCCTTGAAGCCCTTTCCTGAGGGTACGTCGGTCTGGCCGTATCTGTTGTCGCCCCAAGCCACCAGGGATCCGTCAGATCTCAAGGCCACGCTGTGCAGAAGTCCACCCGTGACCTTCTCGAATCCGGTGCCACTCGGGCAATCCACCTGTCCCCATTCGTTTGCGCCCCAACCTACGATAGATCCGTCGGGCTTCACGGCAAGGCTATGAAAGCCTCCCGCTCCGACGGCTTTGAAGCCGGCGCCGTTTGGCTCGTTAGCACACTGTCCATAATCATCTTGACCCCATGCGATGATCGAGCCGGAGTTGTCTAAGGCTACACAGTGGTAGCCGCCCGCGGTGATGACTCGGAGGTTAGACAAGGACGGTATCTCCCCGTCGCTCAGCATGTCCCCGCTTGCAAGCTGGACCGTTCCCGCAGAGGTGAGTCCAAGAGTATTGAAGTACCCCGCGGCGATGTGCCTGAACGTGCCGGGAAGCATGCCTTTCGGGATGGGCGACAATACCTTTAGCGGCTTCGGATTCCTTGGGTCTCGGTCGTTGTATTCGCTGAAAGTAGCGCCCCTGATTGCACCGCCAAACGACGTGAGTCCCAGTTGGAACTTGAAGCCGGAATTGGGATCCAGCGAGCCAAGCGTGATATCCGCGTCGGGCCCACCTACCGCGACGAAGTCGCTGGTGTCGGCGGCCTGAAGCTGCGCAACCGGCGCCGCCGGAGCTTGGGCGGCCGGTCGGCCCGCCACGTCGGTGGTTTGCCGCAGGAGGAGCAGGCCCTGTCGGCCCGATGCCGACCCCGTCATATCGGCGGTGGATGGTGTCGTCCGGAAGAACCCAGAGTCAACGACGAGCCAGCCACAAAGCAAGCAGAAGCCAACAAGTATCAGGCTCAATAGTGTTCTAAAGCTCATACAGTCCTCTGTGCTGAAGGCTGGATATCGTCATAGGCAAGTTGTCATCGCCCGTCGCGCAGCCGTTCGGCATGGAAATTGTCCAGTCGGTCGATGGCGTAAATCTTCTTCATCGTTGTCTCGAAGTCATACTCCAGCCGGACGAAATGCACTTTGTTCTCTTCAACGTAGACGTAGCTGGCGCGGTTGTCCTTGTCCCGCGGCTGGCCGACGGAGCCGATGTTGATAATGGCCTTCTCCTCTTCGATGATGGGGTAGACCCCGCCCAGTTCGTCGGGCAGGTAGAAGTCCGGTTCGTCGAGAAAAACACCGGGCATGTGGGTGTGCCCGATGAAACAGACGTGCTTGATTCTCTCGAAGAGCAGGCGGACCTTGGCCGGATTGGTGTAGACGTCGTCCGGGAAGATATATTCGTTGATCGGCTTGCGCGGAGAGGCGTGGACGAAGTCGATCGTTGTCTTCGTTGGGCCTAGCCGGGTCTCAAGCGTGTGGCGCATCGGCAACTCGCCCAGAAATCGCCAGCGCTTGTCGCTTTGGGCCTTGTCCTCTTCCATCTCCATCACGTCGCGCGTCCAGAAGCTGGCCTGCTCGGCGCCATAGTTGAAATTCGTCGGTTCGTAGAACACGGCGTAGTCGTGGTTGCCCAGCACGCACCATTCGCTCTTGTCGATGATCAGATCGAGGCACTCCTTGGGATTGGGGCCGTACCCGACCACATCCCCGAGGCAGTAGACCCTCTTGATACCGCGTTTCTTGACATCCGCAAAGACAGTGCTTAGGGCTTCGATATTCGAGTGTATGTCACTTACGATCGCGAACATAGGCTTTCTTATAATGACTCCCCAACAGGCTTTGATGCGCGACAGAAACCACTCTAATAGCAAAACAGGCCGCAGATTGCCAGAAGATTTATCCTGTGACGAGCGCTGCGGGTGCGGCCGGGCCTCTCTCCAGAGGCCCAAATGCGGCTTGCCTGCTCGTCCGGCGATGGTATAATGCGGCCGGCTGTTGATAACGTGTTCCCGAGGTGCAATCTTGGTGGGCATTACCCTTCTGGAGACGCGGAACCTGGTCAAGCGGTATTCCGGCCGGGCCGTCGTGAACGAGGTTTCCGTTACGATCACTCAGCGGAGCATCGTCGGTCTGCTGGGCCGCAATGGGGCCGGCAAGACGACTACCTTCAGAATGATCATGGGAATGGTCACGCCCGATAAGGGCAGTGTTGTTTTCGAAGGCCGCGAGATCACCAAGCTGCCCATGTACAAGCGGGCCAGGCTCGGCATCGGCTATCTCTCGCAGGAGCCGAGTATCTTCCAGCGTCTGAGCGTGCGTGATAACCTCCTGGCCATCCTGGAAACGATGTCCATCACCCGCGCCGAACGCAACCGCAAAGCCGACATGCTCATAGACCAATTCGGTCTGCGCGAGGTGGCCAACAGCCACGGCCGTTTCCTGTCCGGCGGGGAGCGCCGCAAGCTCGAAATCGCCCGCGCGATGGTCACGGACCCTTCGCTGATCCTGCTCGATGAGCCGTTCAGCGGAGTGGACCCCATCGCAGTGGAAGATCTGCAACAGGAAATCCGCCAGCTCGTCGGCTCGGGCGTCAGCGTGCTCATCACGGACCACAACGTCGAGCGGACGCTGGAGGTCGTGGACATGGCCTACATCATTGACCACGGCAAGGTCATCGGCGCCGGCCCCCCGGCCGAGATCGTCCGAGACGAACTCGTCAGAAAGAGTTACCTGGGCAATACCTTCGCCAGCCACGAGTTCGATGATAGCTGAAAGGCCCGTCGTTGCCGCGCAGTGACAACCTGGAATGCGAGGTCAGTGTCATGATTGATGTTGCCAAGTGCAGAATCACGCATTATCCAGCCGAAGTGCTCGGCAAGAAGGCCGAGCCAATCGCGGAAATCGATGAGAATATCCGCAAGCTCGTGGAGAAGATGACAGGTATCATGATCGACAACCGAGGTATCGGGCTAGCGGCGCCGCAGGTCGGTGTGCCGTTACGGCTGTTCATCATTTCGCTGGACCTGTCCCGCGACAACGTCAAGGTCTACATCAACCCCAGGGTCACGCCGGCCGGCGACCTTGACGAGATTGAGGAGGGCTGCCTGTCCGTGCCGGGAATCTGGACCAAGATCCGGCGCTACAAAAGGGCTACCGTTACCGCCACGGACCTGGAGGGCCGCGAGTTCACGGAGGAGGCCGAGGGGCTTTATGCTCGCTGTCTGCAACACGAATACGACCACATCGAGGGAACGACCATTGTCAAACGCATGGGAGCGGCCGCGAAGATAGCCCATCGGCGGCAACTCAAGAAACTCACCGGAAAGCTAGGATAGCAACTGACGAGAAGGATTGAGATCACGGGCAGGCGGTCACGCGCCATCCGAGATCTGCCGTCCGGAGTCTGCAATCGCTATGAACATCGTATATGTTGGCAGCGGCGAGTTTGGCATCCCGTGTCTGGACGCTTTGCAAGTCTCGAAGCACACGCTTTCCTTGGTGGTGACTCAGCCTCCGAGCCCGTGTGGCCGGGGGCGCAAGGTCCGTCCCACCGCGGTCGCGTGCTGGGCCGGGTGTCACGAGGTAACCTGCCTGGAAACGGCCAACGTCAATGCCTCTGAAACAGTCGAAATGCTGGTTGCTCGTGAGCCCGACGTCATGGTCGTCATCGCGTGCGGCCAGAAGATCGGCCGGGCCCTGGTGGAGCTACCGCCCAAGGGCGCCGTCAACGTCCACGCTTCGCTGCTACCCAAGTATCGCGGGGCCGCACCCATCAATTGGGCCATCGTACGCGGCGAGACGCATACGGGCGTGAGTATCATCACGCTGGCCGACAAGATCGACGCCGGGGATGTCCTGGCCGAATCGCAGACGCCCATCGGCGCGAACGAGACTGCCGGTGAGCTTCACGACAGACTGGCGCAAATATCCGCGCCGCTTCTGCTCGATACGCTGGCCAAGCTCGAAGCCGGCACGGCGACCTACGCGCCACAGGACGAAACCAAGGCAACCTTCGCACCGAAGCTCAAGAAGGCCGACGGATTCCTGGACTTTGAGGAGCCGGCGGAAATGCTCGCGCGGGAGATTCGAGGCTTCTGGCCCTGGCCCGGCGCGTCCGCCATGCACGTCTCCGAGCAGACGGGCAAATCGACACACGTGATGCTCGCGCTGGCCGGCGTCGCGCGAGCCTCCGAAGGGACAATGCTGCCCGCCGGCACGCTCGACGCAAATCTCAACGTCGTTTGCGGGGCCGAGGCGCTGACGATCTTGAAGATCAAGCCGGCCGGATCGGGACTGATGGATTTCAAGGACTTCGTCAACGGTTGGCACGTTGGTCCCGGCGACAGGTTCGTCAGGGTGGACCAATAGCATGTCCCGACCGGTCTCCAGATCGGCGCGGTCCATTGCTGTCGAGGTCCTCGACCGGTTCGATGCGAAACGCGACTACGCCGCAACGATTCTGGATCGAGTGCTGGACCGGACCGATCAGAAGCAGCGTGCCACCGACCTTGTCTTTGGAACGATCCGCAACCTCGTCGCCATCGACACCGTCATCGCTTGTTTGTCTGGCCGCCCGACGAAGCGAATCGACCGTCGCCTGCTCAACATCATCCGTGTCGGTGTCTACGAGCTTCTCTACAGCCCCGAGACGCCTGACTACTCGATTGTGAACGAGGCCGTCGACCTTGCCAAAACCGCCGGGGCCGCCAGGCAGACGGGATTCGTCAACGCCGTCTTGCGAGGGATCATTCGGCACATCCTCAGTCGAGATGCACCGTTGGCCGAGGCCGCCCCAACGCGCACGTTCCTCCGCACCCCTCTGGCGGGGTGCGAGTTCGATACAGATCTGCTTCCTGATCCACAGACCGCTCTCGCGGAGTATCTGGGCACGTGTTTCTCCTTGCCCGTATGGCTCGTGACCGAGTGGATGGACCGGTTCGGGCCTGAAACGGTGCGCCAGATATGCCTTGCCTGCAACCGGCGGCCCAGTCTGTACGTCAGAGTCAACCCCCTGAAGACGACGGCCTCGGCGCTTCTGCAACGGTTTCAACAGCACGGTATCAAGACCGAGGTCGTCCCTCCCGGAGAAACGCAAGCCTGCTTTGAGCGTAGCCGAAGGGATGTTGCGTCTTTGCGTGTGTCCGGCCCGCACTCGGTGGCGGCACTGCCTGGCTTTACTGAAGGACAGTTCACTGTTCAGGATATCTCGGCCTCCAAGGCCGCCTGCGCGCTCAGCGCTCAGCCGGGTTGGGCGATTCTTGACCTCTGCGCCGCTCCCGGCACGAAGACGACGCAGCTTGCCGAGTCAACGCAGGACACCGCGAGCATCATCGCTACTGACATCGCCCCGGAACGCCTGGAGAGGTTGCGCGAGAACGTCACGCGCCTTGGGATCAAGAGCGTAACCATCATGCCGCCCCCGCAAATCGAGGAGAGCGGGGCCGGTTCTTACGATGCGGTCCTGGTGGATGCGCCGTGCTCGAACACGGGTGTGCTGGCCAAGCGGGTCGAGGTGCGGCTCAGGATCACGCCGGGTTCGATCCAGGAGCTTGCGAGAACGCAACGGTCTCTGCTCGACAAGGCCGCGACTCTGGTCAAGCCGACCGGCCGGATCTGCTACAGCACTTGCAGCATCCAGAGAGCCGAGAACACCGACGTCGTCCGCGCGTTTCTCAACACCCACCCCCAGTTCGAATTGACCGACGAAGAACTCACCCTCCCCTCGCCCGACCCCTTCGACCACGACGGCGCCTACGTCGCGCTCCTGACTCGTAGGGGCGAATAATCATTCGCCCCACGGCGACTTGCTGGCTTCTGCCGTGCCGCCATAAGCGCCCATGTTGATTTGCCCGCCGTTCGGTATCGGCTCATCACCAATCGGGCTATTGGGGTCGCCAGCGTCAATACACAGGCTGGTTTCACTATCAAATACCCAGCTTTGGCTGCCCTGGTCCCATCGGCCGGTTTGGGAGTTCAAATGGAAATCACCGTTTTCAGCATCCGCAAAATTCGGATCAGAGTCAATATTCGTTTCGCCCGGCCAGCCGCCTTGGATATCACTGTAACTAATGAGGGCCGGACCACCAAAATAGTCAGATATTTGCTGGGGTCTGTTGCCCCACACAATGCAGTTGGTCAACCAAGGTCTACAGGAGTTATTACATATCCCAGCACTGTCGGGTGCTGAGTTTCCGCTGATGGTGCAGTTGGTTATGATGGAATTGCTGGCCGCGTTATACAGACCACCGCCATACCATGAGGCTGAGTTATTACTGATTATGGAATTGGTCAGCCTCGGACTGCTGTAGAGGCTATATATCCCACCTCCGTTTCTTGCAGAGTTTCTGACAAGTGTAGTGTGCGATAGCAGCGGACTGGCTTTGTGGTTATACATTCCACCACCGGAGGAACTGGAATTATCGCTGAACGTGGACCAAGTCAATATTGGGCTGCCATATTGGTCGTAAATCCCTCCCCCCAAACCAGCAGCAACATTTGATGTGATATTGCAATCGACCAGTCGCGGATGGGCTTGGTCTATATAGATTCCACCACCACAGCCATTTGCATCGGTGGAGTCGGCATAGCCCCTGGTGACGATAAGACCGTCCAGAATGGAGGCATCACAGACTCCGGGGCCAACTCTAACGACATGGTGGCTGTTTTCTGATCTGGTAGGCTCGTTCAGAAAGTCACGAGGATCAGTGGCTTCTACATCATTACCGCTCAAGTCACCGCTGAGAATTGTCTGATACAACTCGATATCTCTGGCGTTTGGGTCACGCGCACCCAATCCAGCATACCCACCTCTGATGACTACACCATTCATTAAGTGGAATGAAACCGTTCGGTCGCCTTGCATAATCCCATTGCCTTGATCCGGTTTGTACACACCTTGGGCGACACGGATCTCGTCACCAGGCAAAGCAAGGGACAAGCCATCCTGAAGGCAGTTATAAGCATTAGCCCAACTTGAGCCATCATTGTCCCCGTTCGCGTTGTCATCAACATATACGGTGCGGCCCTTGAGAGGATCAAGCCTGAGAGAAGGGTCTCCATAGATATTATACTGTACATTACATAACCAATAATCTGGTGATTCTAAGGTCATTCGATGTTTAAGCCCAAAAAGAGCTTGACCACACGTCATACCTGTAACAAGTCTTGAGATATAGGCATATGCCATACCCATAGCACTATGACCTAGGGCAAATGGTTCTTGTGAAGTGTATTTTGAAACCCTGGTTGCTCCGATTGTGCATATGGCTCCGTGCTTCAGTAAAGCATAGGTTATATTATTGGGATATTCTGGAACTGCATTAGAACATGATGCCTGAAAAGTAAAGCTTGGGAAGTCATCGTTGAGTTGTGAGACCTGATTGCTGTAGATCAAACAACTTGCCGCTACATTTTCGCAGACAGGAGGGTCATCACATCCACCGTGAGCTGCCCACACCACCAATCCAAATTTGCCATTAGCCCATATTTGAGGTAATTGCCGGTAGTCACAGACACCAGTGGGGATAATTTCTTCTGGGAAAGGAGCAGGCTCACAAGCATTAGCGCTCTCTTCACGATAGAGTCTGTACCACGACCATTCGGCTGGGACCAGAATATCGTGGACAATTTCTTCACCGAAGCGACAAGAACCACTGCCAACATTCATAGCAAGCAGAGCGCTCTTACGCCACAGAATCTGTTCCCCGTCCTGGTCTTCATAGTGAATGATTTTACTCAGTATTCTATCCAGATCATTTGGTTCATCATAATCTGCATAGTAGGGTATCCGTCCCACTAAGACCTCCCATTCACGATCTACACCGCCATATCCAAAATCATCTCCCCATTCGCCAAAGTAACCATCTCTATCCAGATCCCAATTACCTGATAAATCAGCGTAGTAAAGATCGGAAGGAACAGTTTCATCAAAATCAAATGAATTACAGTCATTCACATCATTTGTACTCTCATATCGATAAGGATGTAACAATTTCATAGGAATCTCACCGGTCTCAGGCCGTGGATCACCAATCAGCAAAACGTATTCAATGTTGTTGCTGAGGTAGTGGCTCTGCAGCCAGGCTCGGATGTTCTCTGCTGCCTCATCTCCTACGCCGCCGCCGAAGTCTTTCTCTGTGGTGATGCTGACGACATAGCCGAGCGATTCTTTGTGGGCTACGAAGTCAGGCAATATGGAGGAGCTTGCCTCGATCTCGGATGTCGTGATGATTGCGTACCCGTGATGTGCGGCTATATCCGAGTCATTCGTTTGCCAGGCCGTCCAGATTTGACTCGGATTTTCTTCTGGCCCGCTCGGCCCGCCGTATTTGGCCCGGACAGGAAGGCTGACAAGGCATACAATAACAAGTACAGGGATTATCCGCAGGATTTGGGAATCTCTCGCCGCTGCCGTCATTTCTCTGTCCTCCACCCCCCAACTTTGGGCCTACGGTCACCGCCAGCCCTTGCGACGGGCGGAACGTGCGAAACCGATGGAGCTGACATGGTGTAGGATCTTTGGTTTCCGAAAGACAGTATACCCGACAGAGACCGTTTAAGTCAACTTCTGACATCCAAAAATACCGCTCCGAATCGCAGGGCCAGTGGGCTCATCCCTGCTGCGGCCACTTGGGGCCTTCGGCGTCGATTTGGGTGTGGAGCTTGGCGAGGGTCTGTTTCATCTGTTCGAGGCGCTCGGGCTGGGTGTCGGCGAGATCGTTCCTTTCGGCGAGGTCGCTGCGCAGGTTGTACAGGTCGAACCGGGTCATCTGGTTGTTGGCGAGGATCTTCCAATCACCCCGCCGCATGGCGACTGTGAAGGGCCTGCTCAGCGCCCGGTCGTAGCGCCAGTACAAGGGTACGTCGCGTTCGAGCGGTCTGCCGTCGAGGGCCGGAAGGACGCTGGCGCCGTCAAGCGGCTGGTCTGTTGGCGTCGCGACGCCGGCGGCATCGCACAGGGTTGGCAGAACATCCGTGCCGTTGATAGGCTCATCGCACACTGTCCCGGGTCGGGTCCGGCCGGGCCAGCGAACGATGCCGGGCACGCGAATTCCGCCTTCGTACAGGTGCAGCTTCATGCCCCGCAGCGGCCCGATGGCCGAAACCGGTGGACTCCGTACGATGCCGTCCCTTTGGCGCCTGACAACAAGTATACCAAACGGAGGGCGCCTGCGTCAATGTGCCGCGCGCAGGGGGCCCGTCATCGTTGGTCTCGTCATCCCTGCTGCGGCCACTTGGGGCCTTCGGCGTCGATTTGGGCATGGAGCCTGTCGAGGTTCGGTGTCTTGATGACAGGATGGCCGTAGCATCCGAGATCCCCATAGCCTAAGTCATCACACAGTACGAGGACTATGTTGGGTCTCTTCTTCGATCTGTCGTTCTTCGCGATGCCTGTGGTACGCAGACAGCTACCAACAGAAAGCGAAATGAACCCCAGGCCGGCCGATCTCAGGATGTCTCTTCGTGTCACTTCGATAGTCATGTGTGCTCCGGCTAGGTTAACCACAAAGAAGTGCAAGTGGGCCACCATGCGTTTGACCAGCGTAGGAACATACACGCCAATTCTGCAAGAGAGTGTTTTCTCGGTCCTTCGTCTGACCGGCCGGTGGCTGAATGCACAGGTTTTCCACAAAGCGCACTTGCAGGGTGCATAACTTGTTGACAACAAAATTTTTTCGTGCGCAAACTCAGCAGTCGCAAGTTGCTTGAGTTCGTGGAAAAGAAATGAGCCGGAATGACGTTGATTTGCTGAGGGTACGCCAAAATAATAGCGTCTCAATCGTTCCGTTCTCGTCGCGAGGATTGGATTCTCTTTGAGGACGAATGACGTAGTGTGACGATCGTGTGATTATCAGAACTGATAGGGAGATCTCAATGCAGGGTGCGATCACGGATGAGAGTTCCCGCACGGCGGGGTCCGTCGTGGATGCCATTGGTGAGACTCTTGCAGAACGGATTGGACCGCAGAAGTATAGGATATGGTTCCAGAGCTGCACTCGATTCGTATTGGCGGAAGGATACCTGAAGATAGGGGTCCCGAACTCCTTTCTGGCCAATTGGCTTGAGAGTCATTTTCTGCGCGAGATCAAAGCGGCTGCCCACTCAGCAACCGGGACGCACCTGAAGGTCACGTTTGCCATCGATTCGGAGCTTTCGGGAGGTCGTCGCCGCGCCCCGGCCGAGACGCACGCGCAGGACAAGAACATTCAACAACGTCCAGCTAGGCCGATGGCAAAAACTCCGCCGCGCTCGGCCAAGAATCTGAAGCTTACGCTGGACACTTTTGTGGTCGGACCGCCGAACGAGCTGGCTCATAGCGCGGCCAAGGCGGTCGTTCGAGAGCAGCAGAGTCCGTTCAACCCCCTTTTCATTCACGGTGGATACGGCGTCGGCAAGACCCATCTGCTCCAGGGGATCTGCAACGGTGTGGCCAAAGTCAGGCCGCACACGAACTGGCTCTATATGTCGGCGGAGGACTTTGCCAATCAATTCGTGCTGGCCTTGAAGACGAAGAAGCTGGAGGCTTTTCGACATCGCATGAGGCAAACGGATTTGCTGGCGATTGACGATGTCCACTTCCTGGCCAGCAAGCCTTCAACCCAGGAGGAGTTCCTGTACACCTTCAACACGATCAACTTGGCAGGCAAGCAGGTCGTCCTGGTTTCCGATGCCCACCCGAAGATGATAGGGCAGTTGTCGGAGAAACTCGTGAACCGTTTCGTTTCGGGGATGGTCGTCAAGATCGAGCCTCCGGACTTCCAGACACGGTGCGAGATCTGTCGGCATTTCGCCCGGCGCATGGTCACGTCGGCGTTCGGCGATCGAGAACAGCGGCAAAGCAGCGCACTGTCGGAAAGTGTCATCCGGTTCGTAGCCGAACGCGTCCGGACCAATGTGCGTGAGCTCGAAGGTGCGCTGCTGAAGCTGGTCGCCTATGCGGCGCTGCAGGACGAGAAGATCACGCTGCCCATGGCCCAGACGGTGCTGGCCGAGCACATCGAGCGGTGCGACCCGATCATTCACGTCACGGATATCGAGACGACCGTGGCCGATTACTTCGGTACGACGCCGGCCACTCTGCATTCGGCCAAGAAGGATCGCACGGTCTCACTGGCTCGGCACTTCAGCATGTACCTGACGCGTAAGCACACCAAGATGTCGTCATCGGAGATCGGCCGGGTCATGGGCAACAAGAACCATGCCACCGTCTTGGTGGCCTGCAAGAGGGTCGAGGATCTGCTGCAGCGCAACGAGGAGCTCAACTGGCAAGGTCCCCACGGCAACAAGATTGCCAAGGCACAAGCCATCATCTCTCATCTCGAAGACAGCATCGCCCGCTGACGGCATAGTCTCACCAACCGAAGGCTGTCACCGGTTCGCCTGCAAACGTGAATCGCACCCACTGCCAGACGCTCTCCTTCCTCGACGGTGGACCTGAGATCGGCAACGACGTATACTGGCGTTCCGTGGAAGACAGAACGGTGGGCGTCGCTTCAGCGGAGGTGGCACTATGACTGATTGGCGTTGGTCGAGAATCGTCGCGGCAGGCATCCTGGCAGGTCTGCTTGCGGCCATGGTTTCCGGTGCGACGGAGCCGAATGCATTGTCCCGGGAGAAACGCTCGGGGTGGGACGGACTGGGCCTCATCAAGAGCACCGTCGACGGGACGACTATCTACTACGAAGAGGCTCTCGAACCCAACCTGCCGATCTTCGAGCGGGAGATCACGGCTCTCCTCGCGGAAAGGGAGAAGGTCGCCGCAGTCTTAGCCAGGAGCAGCGAGATTGTTGCCGATATCAATCGTGTCCTCGGTGCGTCCGATGCGAACGCCGTCAAGGAAGAGAAGCTCCTGACCGACATGGGTGGCTTGGTCATAACGCCGAAGCTGTCGTTTCACCTGGTGAGCACGCCGACAGTCGAAGCCTACCTCCGCGAAGGAGGGCAGTTGCCCGACCTCAGCTATGACGCGCAGACTGACACGATGCAGTACGAGCCCAGGATTCATGTCGAGCCCGGTCAGGAACCACCTGAGAATTATGATCTCTTCATATCAGGCGAGCCTGGCGGCGCTTTTGTCAAGCAGTTGTTTGGCATGTTCTCGGGACGCTCCGCGATGTCTGTTGGCGTGCACATGGCGACAGAGGCGGCTTTGATGCAGCGGGCAAGAACAGGCGGTGCGCACTGGCGGTGGTTCATCGATGGATTCGCCAGTGCGATCACGGAGAGAATGATCGACAAGTACATGGGGCCGGAAACGGCTATGGAGTTTGAGGCGGCGCACAGCCCTTACAAGTTCCGCGAGTTGGAGAACCAAATCAATCTGCGCTATTGGCTGGTGAGATCATGCTGCCCGTATAAAGAAGACGAGATACCCGTCGAATCGGAGAGCAGAATCCTTCACGCCCGATCTGCGTACGCCATGTTCGAAGCCAAACGCCTGATCGACTCCAATGGGATCGACTGCATTAGACGGATGCTCGACGTGATCACGGCCAGAAGCCTGCAATCGAGGAGCGATCTCGTGGCGGCCATCAAGGAAGTGACCGGCCAGGACATGGAGCCACGCCTGGACCGTTACCAGGCCTTTAAGGACGAGGAAGAGGGCATCAAAACATACACCGAAGCGTTCGATGCCGCCGCGAAATCGACGGACTATGAGAAGATGTTCGTGAATCTGATGCGTGTGATCGAGTTGCAGAGTGCCCATCCCTCGCTCTCCCATCTTCGGGACTTCACCACCTTGGCGGTGATACTGTGGAAAATGGGTCACGAGGAAGCGGCCGACCGCGCCATGCAAAACGGCGTGCAGTTGTATTCGCAGGAACATATCCCGGGCGGTCGCAAAGTCGCCATGGAGGCATTTGCCACCTACGCTCTTGCGACCAATCGTCCGCGAAAAGCCGAGAAGACCGCTGAGGAGTTGCTCCAGACCGACCCAAACGACGTCCCTGCGTTGGCCGTCAAGATGGTTCTGAGCAAAGATGACGGACGCATTGTCGAGGCAAAGGAGTTCGCACGGCAGATCCAGCGGTTTGCCAAGCCCCGATCGGACTTCTATCGGAATGCCTCCAAGGTCTTGGCCATTGACCCGAATCAGCCGAACACGTATAACCGGGCCCCGTAGAACGAGTTGGACTACCGGGGTGTTGTGAATGAACGATCGGCCGAGGAATACCTGGGCGACCAAGCTCAAACGGACCCTTACGTCTGTGCTGCCTGTCTCCAGGGAGCGCAAAGGGCAGTGTGTCAACTGTGGTGCCTGCTGCAAGCTACCCAACGTTTGTCCGTTTCTGCGGACCAAGGGGGATGGCAAGGCTTACTGCTCCATCTATCCTCTGCGTCCGTTGAACTGCCGGAAATACCCGCGGACGAAGTCGGAACTCATTACGGCTGAAACCTGCGGGCATTACTTTGACTGACCCGGCAGTGTACATCCCCGCTTGCGTCGCGCGACCCCGGGCCAGCCTGTACAGGGTCCCTTCTTCGAGTTCGTGCGAACACACGACTTGCGGCCCTTCCGCGAGAATTGGGATTTCGCTGCCCATGCTCCGGCTTTTGATTAGAATGTGAAGGCTGATGTCTTCATTGGGGACGTTTTCGTCGATGGGCAACTTATTGGAGAAGATTGACAGTCCGGCGGACTTGAAGAAGCTGCGCGTGTCGGAGCTCGAGGCTTTGGCCGAGGAGATCCGTCGGCTTATTCTGCGCTGCGTCAGTCAGACGGGCGGGCACTTGGCCAGCAACCTCGGCGCGGTCGAGATGACGTTGGCGCTGCACTATGTTTTCGATTTCAAGCGCGACAAGCTCCTGTGGGACGTCGGTCACCAGTGCTACACGCACAAGATCATCACGGGCCGCAAGGCGGCCTTTGAGCGACTGCGCCAGGCTGACGGCATCAGCGGCTTCCCTAATCCCACTGAGAGTGAATACGACCAATTCGCGGTTGGTCATGCGGGCACTTCCGTGGCCACTGCGATCGGTATGGCGCTCGGCGAGCAGTTGAAGGACAAAAAGACCGCAGCCCAGACTGAGCGCCGGCGCCGCGGGACCGAGAAGGCAGAGAAGGCTGCACCCAAGATTGTTGCCCTTGTGGGAGACGCGAGTATCGTTAACGGCACATCTTTTGAGGGACTCAACAATCTCGGGCTGGTCAAGCGACAGCTCCTGATCGTGCTCAACGACAACAGCATGGCGATTGATGCAACCGTGGGCGCGGTGGCCAAGTATTTCTCCCGTGTCCGGCTCAGCCACACGTATGAGGACTTGCGCCGAACCACCAAGAACATTCTCGAACACGTGCCGGGAATCGGCCGCAGCGTTGACGAGGCTGTCGAGAGGATCAAGAAGAGCATCCGCATGGTTTTATCGCCCAGCCAGTTGTTCGAGAGTCTGAACATTCCCTACTTTGGGCCGGTCGATGGTCACGACATCGAGGCGCTCGTAAGGCTCTTTCAAGCGCTCAAAGAAGCCGACCATCCGGTCTTGCTGCACGCCTACACGAAAAAGGGCAAAGGATTCGACCCGGCCGACGAAGGCCCGACCCGGTTCCACTCCACTGGGCCGTTCAAAATGAACGGCGACTGCGTCGAATCGACCGTCGTGAGGAATGGGCAGAGTTTCACCGAGGCCTTCGGTGCGGCGCTGACCGATCTGGCGGAGCAGGATGACCGTATTGTGGCCATTACCTCAGCCATGTGCGACGGCACGGGACTGGTGGACTTTCGCACGAAGTATCCGCAGCGATTCTATGACGTGGGGATCGCGGAGAGCGCGGCGGTGGACATTGCCGCCGGCATGGCCAAGTGCGGTCTTAGACCGGTTGTCTGCATCTACTCGACCTTTCTGCAGCGCAGTTTCGATCAGATCTTTCAGGAAGTGGCTCTGCAAAGCCTGCCGGTGGTCTTCTGCGTGGATCGGGCGGGCATGGTTGGCGCCGACGGTCCGACGCACCACGGCTTGATGGATATTGGCTACATGCGAATGATGCCCAACACGATTGTCGCAGCCCCGGCTGATGCCGTCGAGATGAAACGGGCTCTGCAGTTTGCGTTGGAGCAGGCCCAACCGGTTGTCATCCGCTATCCGAAAGACTCGGTGCCCCCAGACGAGTTCGTGCGGACGGCGTCGGACAAGCCGTTCGAACTGGGTAAGAGCATACTCGTCAGACGGGGGCGGAAGTCTGTGCTCACCATCGCTAGTTATGGGACCGTTCTGGCCGAAGTGCTCAAAGCGGCCCAAGCCCTGAGCGACGACGGCATCGCCGTCGATGTCATCAATGCGCGCTTCGCAGCGCCCGTCGATGAGAAGATATTGGCCGGTCTATCCAGGGGCAGAGGCCTGATCACGGTGGAGGACCACCACATCGCGTGTGGTTTCGGCTCGGCGGTGCTCGAGCTGGCCGCCTCGACCGGGCGCGATGCAGGCAAGATCCGCGTTCTCGGCGCACCCCGGCGCGTTGTCCGTCATAATTCTCGCAGCGCGCAACTCATGGAGGCCGGTGTGGTTGCCGATGAGATAGTGAAAACGGCAAAGGAAATGCTGTCAGATCGAGGCGGTCAACGTGGAGAAGCTCAGTCCGAGTAAGTCCTTGCCCAGATTGGTGATATTCGGCGATCCCGCCAAAGGGCCGGTGGCTGAAGCGATAGCGGATTTCTCGAAGTTCCTGAAAGGCAAGGCCCAAGTCGCCGCGAGTTGCTACATCGAGAAATGCACGACCGACGTCCTGCGCAACAGCGACTTCGCGGTCGTCTTCGGCGGCGACGGCTCGATCATCTCCGCTGCACGAGATCTCGGTCAGGCCAACGTGCCCGTCATCGGGGTCAACCTTGGCAAGCTCGGCTTTCTGGCCGAGTTCAGCCTGAACGAGTTGAAGGATTTCTTCGCGGATATCGTTTCGGGCAAGACGCCCATCGAAAGGCGAATGCTGCTTGGCTGTCACGTCCGGCGCGATTCTGAAGGCACCGAGAAATTCCGCTCGACGGCTGTCAATGACGTCTTCATCACGGCCGGTCCTCCCTTTCGCATGATCGAGTTGACGATCGCCGTGGACAGCCAGCACGTGGCAAGCTGCGTCAGCGATGGGTTGATCGTTTCCACGCCCACGGGCTCGACGGCCTACAACCTTTCCGCCGGCGGGCCGATCCTCGCCGGCTCGATGGAGGCGATGGTCATTACGCCCATCTGCCCGCATTCGCTGAGCTTCCGACCGATTGTGATCGACGCCGGCAGTGTCGTGGACATCTGTTGCACGCGCGTCAATGAGGGTACCACCGTCTCGATCGACGGGCAGGTCTCGCGCGGTCTGTCCATCGACGACGTGGTCAGAGTTGCGCGCGAGCAGAGCAGCTTCCTCGTCGTGAACAACCCGCTGCGAACGCGCTGGCAGACGCTGGCGTCCAAGTTGAGCTGGGCGGAGAGGCCGAAGTATGAAAGGGCTTGAGTTGCCTCGCGACACCTGGCGCACGATGATGCCGGCCCTTATGGTGGGCGGCGGGCTGTTGGCATGGCTCGTCGGCGCGACACTGGGAGCTAGTCATTCCGCAGTGAAAAGCCCCGTGCTGTCAGCAACGGCTCCGCCGAGCAGCTATCAGCGCAGCCTGGTCCAGACGCCCGGTCCCGTTGACAATAGCGGCAATCTCCTTATCACCGGCAACGTCGCCGGCGGCAAGTACTTTCACGGCAGCGTGCCGTACCGTGCGACGACCAGCATAGACGCGCTGCTCGGCTCGACGACACTGGACTCTTTCCTGAGGTACACCGAGCCAGTGGATGTCACGAAACCTCCCCAGGGTTACAGCTCTTTCTATTCGTCGACCGGAACCGCCACGACCCTCACGCCGGGACGCGGGTTCGCGTCTGCCTCCCTCACACCAAGCGCCGCCACGAGCGCACGGCCGCAGGGCGATATCGCGGTGGATGCGCTGCAACCGAGCGCGTCCGCGCTGGCCGCGTTGTCGGCGGAGACCGACGCGGATCCCGGGCGGATCGGCTTCTCCACAGGAGCCCGATTACGCGGAGAGAGCTTGCCGGCAGGGCTCGACGAGATACCTGACATTGCGGCAGGTGACCTGGGTGAGCTGCCTGTCGGCCGTCCGGAATCCACCGCTTCCGACCCGTACCAAGAGCAGTTGCAGGAGCTTCAGCGGCAACTGGGCCGGGTCCAGGCGGACGCACTTGAGTTGGAGCGCAGCCTGACTCTCGAACCTGATCGATCGACCGAGCAGGTGTACGTTCCGCAGGATCGTTTGCCCCAGGTGGCTCAGGAATCCTCTGTGGACGACAGTCTCTCACGCAGGCAAGAGATTCTACAGGAAACAGCGCGCCTGCTTTCGGCCACGATAGAGTTCCCGCCCGAGACGATCCAGCAGAATGGCGTCACGATGTCTGACGATGTTTCAGACGCGGAGCCCCGCGCGGGCTCCAGACCCGGCCTGCGACTCTACGATCCCGAACGCGACTCCAACGTGACATTCAGTGCGGCCCTGTTGACGCCGAGGAAGCACGCCAGCGCTCTCATCGCAGCCGATTCCGATGCTACCAGAGGGAACGCGACAGACCACTCTGATGATCTGCCGGCTGTGCGGCGTGTGGAGGAGACCGCGCGTGTATTCGACGCGCCAGCCGCTCTTTTGGGCCGTTCGGCAACGGACCGCGTGGCGCGCGAAGAGAAGAGCAGTCTCGGTGATCTGAAGGCACCCGACGCCGCGTTGACGGATCGTGTTACTTCCCTGCTGCGGCAACTTCGCGCAGACTCGGGCAGTGACAAGGCGATTGCTCCCTTGGAACAGGTCGGCTCAGCCAGGCAGCCAACCCGACCGAAGGATGACAAACGGCCGGCGTTCTCGCAAGGCGCCTGTGAGAGCCACCTGCAGACGGGCCAGTCGTATCTAAGACAGGGCAAGCACTTGCGTGCGTCCGAGTCCTTTGCGCTGGCCTCGACGTACAATCCTAGCGACGCCCGGGCCCACCTCGGCCGCAGTCAGGCGCTATTCGGCGCCGGGGAGTTCATCGGCAGCGCGCTGTCGCTCGCCAAAGCCATCGAGCTCGACCCGAAACGTGCTCTACTAAGGGTGGATCTGGTCCGGATTGCGGGCGGCCCGGAAGCGTTCGTCGACCGATTCAATGACTTGGCGGAGCGTTCGGAAGCGGGCGGTGCGCCACAGTTGCAGTTCCTGT